>CAZDMM010000051.1:0-18991 GCA_964505845.1 uncultured Caldilineaceae bacterium | reverse complement strand
TTTGGCGATGGCTACCAGATCAGCAAGGTTTTGAACGGCCGCCGCTTTTGGCGCATCCCGGTGATGGAGGGCGAATTTTTGGTGGATGAACGCTTTAGCGTGCAGCCGGCCATTGGCGGCGGCAACATCCTGATTTTGGGCCGGAACGTCTCCGCTACCCTGCGGGCCACCGAAGCCGCCGTAGCCGCCATGCGCACCGTGCGGGGGGTGATTTTGCCCTTCCCCGGCGGGGTGGTGCGCAGCGGCAGCAAAACTCGCTCCCGCTACAAGAGCCTGTTTGCCTCCACCAACGACGCCTACTGCCCCACCCTGCGCGGCATCGCCCCGGAAACGCAGGTTCCGCCCGAAGCCGGCTCGGTGCTGGAAATTGTCATTGATGGGCTGGACCTGCCCGCCGTCAATGAGGCCACCCGTCGGGGCATCATCGCCGCCGCCGAATCCGGCGATGCTATCCAAATATCGGCGGGTAATTACGGCGGCACCCTGGGGCAGTATCAGATCAAATTGCATCAAGTGTTGAATGGAGCGTCAGTAGCCAGTAGTCAGTAGTCAGAGGTCAGTAGCCAGTAGTCAGATAACGAGAGTTGCCATTTACCCCTACTACCTACTACTTACTCCCCGCTAAACGAGGAATCCTATGAGCATAACCTTAACCTTACAAACTATCTCAACTGTGCCGGTGGAGGCCGAAGTGATCTCCCCGGACCGGCTGACCGGCTTAAGTGCAGCCGAAATCGCGGCGCTGCCGGTGCAGCATGGCAATCAAAAAGCTGCCCTGGGTGACTTTTTCCGGGTCAGCGGCAGCAGCAATGGCGAGGTGCGCCTGGAGGGCGACCTGAGCCGGGTTAAACTGATTGGGGCCGGCATGACCAAAGGCCGGCTCATCATTGCCGGGAACGCCGGCATGCATGTCGGTGCGGGTATGGCCGGCGGCGAGATTGTGGTTGAAGGGGACGCGGGCGATTGGGCCGGGGCTGAGATGTCGGCCGGCCGGCTGGAAATCAAAGGCAACGCCGGTCACCTGGTCGGCAGCGGCTACCGGGGCAGCACCGTCGGCATGAAAGGCGGCGAGATCATTGTGCATGGCAGCGCCGGCAACGAAATCGGTGGGGCCATGCGGCGCGGCCTGATTGCCATTGGCGGCAGCAGCGGCGACTTTACCGGCGTCAACATGCTGGCCGGAACCATCATCGTGCTGGGCCAATTGGGCTGGCGCAGTGGGGCGGGCATGCAGCGCGGCTCCATCATCTCTATGCAGAACGCCCCCATCCTACCCACCTTTACCTATGCCTGTACCTATCGCCCCACCTTTTTGCCCATTTACCTGCGCCATCTGCAGGGCCTGGGCCTGCCCATCACCGAAGCTCACCTCAGCGGCTACTACCGCCGTTGGAGCGGCGACTCGGTGGAACTGAACCGGGGGGAGATATTGTTATTGGACAGTTAATTGGCGTGATTCTGGTTAGATTGCCGCTTTTTATCACACGTAAAACGTAAAACGTAATGATTTGCCGACAATCAGCCGTTACGCTTTACGTTTTACGAAGGTTAATCTAACTTATTGGGTTTCTAAACCTTGCCTAATTTTTAGCCAAAAGGATTAAACCATGACCCTTTCACTCAACGAGCGAGCTTTAACCTTAGCCGAAGAGCTGCTGGCCCAATCAGAAGTGGCGGGAGTGGCCGGGCAGACCCTTGCCAACGGCGTCCGGGTGGTAGATTGCGGCATTGATGCGTTGGGCGGCCTGGAGGCCGGGCGTTTTTTTGCCGAAATCTGCATGGGCGGCCTGGGGCGGGTCAGCTTTAGCCACCTGACCCTGGACGGCTGGTGGCTGCCGGCCCTCACCGTTTACACCGACCGGCCTTTGCTGGCCTGCATGGGCGCGCAGTACGCCGGTTGGCAGGTCAACAAAAAAGATTACTTTGCTATGGGCAGCGGCCCGGCCCGCGCCATGATCCGGGCCGAGGAAAAACTTTACGCCGAAATAGGCTACACTGACCCCGGCCGGGTGGCGGTGCTGTGCCTGGAGGGGCGCACCCTGCCTCCACCGGAGATTGCGGCCTACATCGCCGAGCGGGCCGGGGTGTCGCCGGAGCATCTGACCCTGCTGATTGCGCCCACCGCCAGCGTGGTGGGCGGGGTGCAGGTGGCGGCGCGGGTAGTTGAAACCGGGCTGCATAAGCTGCACGAGTTGGGCTTTGACCTGCATAAGATACTCAGTGGGGTGGGAACCTGTCCCCTACCGCCGGTGGCCAAGAGCGACATCCGCGCCATTGGCCGCACCAACGACGCCATCCTATACGCCGGGCAGGTGCATTACACCGTCCGGGCCGACGACGCCGAGTTGGAGGAAATAGTGGCCCGTGTGCCGGCCTCAACCTCTAAGGATTACGGCGCGCCGTTTTACGATACCTTCAAAGGTTATAATTTTGACTTCTACAAAGTTGACCCGCTGCTCTTCAGCCCGGCCGAAATCTCTATGACCAATGTGGTCAGCGGGCGCACCTTCCACGCCGGGCAGGTCAATGTGGAAGTATTAAAGAAGTCTTTTCTGGAATAGAGTTAGCGGAAATCGAACTCGGATCAAAAACCCGTGGATTTAGCTTGACACTTTGGCTCATGTACAGCACAAGTGCAAAGTAACCGGCGCCTCCTCATTCTTCGAGGAGGTGCCAATCAATCCTGAAGTGCCGGTCACTTGTTCTTAACATGAGCCGACACTTTTTCACCACAGAGGCGCAGAGATTTTTCAAAGTTTCCTCTGCGTCTCCATGTCTCTGTGGTTAATTTCTGACCTCAATTTGGAGAAGTATCATTCTCACTTGAATCCTGCCGAAAATCGTATCGGAAGATGATAAAAATTTTTTATGGAGTCAACCTTTGCGAGCCGCCATCTTAGGAGCCAACCCCGGTTGGCATGCCGAACAAATGCAGCGCGCCCTGGAACTGCGCGGGCACAGTTGCGCGCTGCTGCCGATTACCCAACTGGTCGCCAGAGTGGGGGTAGCCCCCCGCCTGAGCTGCCTCAACACCGAACTCGACGCCTTTGACCTTGTTTTAGTGCGCTTCATCCCGCGCGGCTCGCTGGAACAAATCATCTTCCGGCTTGACGCACTGCACCTGTTAGAGGAACGCGGCCTGCGGGTCATCAACCGGCCGGCCGCCATCGAGCGCACGGTGGACAAGCTTTATACCTCCGGGCTGCTGGAGCAGGCCGGTTTGCCCACCCCGCGCACGGTGGTCTGTGAAACCAGCGCCGACGCCCTGAAAGCCTTTGCCGAGTTGGGCGGTGATGTGGTGGTGAAACCCCTCTTTGGAGCGATGGGGCTGGGCATTGCCCGCATCGAGGACCGGGATGTGGCCTACCGGGTCTTTAAAGCCCTGGAGATGGAGCGGGCCATTTATTACCTGCAAGAGACCATCGCTCACCCCGGCTGCGATATCCGCGCCTTTGTGATGGGCCAGCGGGTGGTGGCGGCCATGGAGCGCTTTTCTGACGATTGGCGCACTAATGTGGCCCGTGGAGGCCAGGCCCGACCTTGCCGCTTGACCCCCATGCAGGAGGAACTGGCTTTAAAAGCGGCCCGGGCGGTTGGGGCCGACTATGCCGGGGTAGACCTGCTGCCGGCTGCCAACGGCCAGCTTTATGTGCTGGAAGTGAACAGCATTCCGGGCTGGAAGGGTTTGCAGACCACCAGCCCGCTCGATATTGCGACGGAGTTAGTGATTTATCTTGAAACCGAGTTTAGCCAGTATCACGCCCGGAATGGACGCCCCATCTCCCCCCGGCCCCTGGACGCCTGACGCGGTAGCCGCTGCAGCCCAGTTGGCCTGCCTGCTGGAGGCCAGCGCCGAAAAACCCGGCAACGTCACCCCCACGCACGCTTTCCACGATATGAGCTACGAAGATTTTTTGCGGGGCGCGGCGGCGTTGGGGCCGGAAATGGCCCGCGCCGGGGAGCGGAGCGTCGGCGAGACGGTTCTGGCGGCTATCACCGCCCGACGGCGCTGGACGCAGGCCAACACCAACCTGGGCATCGTGCTGCTGTTTGCCCCGCTGGCTAAAACGGTGCTGACCGGCCAGGGGCGCTTGCGCGACAACTTGGGTGCAACCCTGCGCGAGCTGACCATAGCAGACGCCCGCGCCGCATATCAGGCAATCCGGCTGGCTTCGCCGGGCGGGTTGGAAGCCAGCGTTGAGCATGATGTGCGGGCCGAGCCGGCTGTCACCCTACGCGAGGCCATGGCCAGCGCGGCGCACCGGGACAGCATCGCCGCTGAGTATGTGAGCGACTACGCTATCACCTTTGAGGTGGGCTTACCCGCTTTCCGCTCGGCTTTGGCTCAAAGGATCACCACCCATCAGGCTACCGTGCAGACCTACCTGGAAATATTGGCCGCCGTGCCCGATACCTTGATTGCCCGCAAGCGGGGCCTGAGTTTGGCCCAGGCTGTTTCAACGGAAGCGGCGCAAGTGCTGGCGGCGGGCGGCGTCTTTAGCCCGGCGGGACAGCAAGCCATTGCGGAGTTGGATGGTCGTCTGCGCGTGGCTAAAGATAACAGCCTCAACCCCGGCGCCACGGCCGATTTAATCGCTGCGACGTTGTTTGCGGCGTTACTGGAGAGGGTAATTTAAGTAGTGAAGGATAGTCCCATGTTAACCCTTCAAGAAGCAGCCCAGGAGTTCCTGGCTCAAAAGCGAATTGCGGTGGCCGGCGTGTCACGCCAGGGCGATACCGCCGCCAACGTTGTCTACAAAAAACTCCGCTCGGCCGGGTATGAGGTGTTTCCGGTCAATCCCAACGCCGCAGAGGTTGAAGGCGACCGCTGCTATCCCAATCTGGCCGCGATTCCCGGCGGCGTTGAGGGCGTGGTCATCGCCACTGCCCCCGGCGTTGCCGCCCAACTGGTGCGGGAGTGCAGCGTCCTGGGCATCAAACGGTTGTGGATGCATCGCTCTTTTGGGCAGGGCAGCGTGGATGACGAGGCCGTGCGCCTGTGCCGGGAGTTGGGGTTGGCCGTTATCCCCGGCAGTTGCCCCATGATGTTTTGCCAGCCGGTGGACGTGGGCCACAAATGCCTGCGCTGGTTTTTGCAGGTCAGCGGGAAAGAAGCAAAGCCTGATGGATTTTAAATATGGAAGGTTGGAGGATTGGAAGGTTGGAGAGTTATCCAACCTTCCCACCCTCCCATAGGAATAGCTTATGAACGGTGAAAGCGTTTACATTGCTCTCGGCAGCAACCTGGGCGACCGGCGGGCTAATTTGATTGACGCCATTAGCCAGTTGCGCCAAAAAGTAGTGGTAGAGCAAATTTCGGCGGTGTACGAGACGGAGCCGGCTTACGTAACCGATCAACCGCGCTTTTATAATATGGTGCTGCATGGCCGCACCCAGCTTGCACCGGAAGAGCTGCTGCGCTTTCTCAAAAGTATCGAGCGGCGCATGGGCCGGCAGCGCCTCATCCGCTACGGGCCGCGCCCCATTGATTTGGACATCCTGGCCTATGGCCAGCAGAAACTTGATTTGCCGGATTTGATCGTGCCTCATCCTCGCATCGCCGAGCGAGCCTTTGTGCTGACCCCCTGGGCTGAAATTGCGCCCGAGGTAAAGCTGCCGGGCCTGGACCAGACCATTGGCGAGTTATTGCAGCAGCTTGGCAGCGGCGGTTATGGGCAGGTGGTGCAGGCTATGCAAAAATTGACTATGCACGTGGGGCGCGACTTGCAGGCCGAGCGTCCGCCGGTTCACCTCAGCCTGAGCCAGGCCGGGGTCAGCAGTATCAAACGCATTGTAAGGCTGACCGGTGAAGAGCGGGATGACCTCTTTTACGCTGAAATGGATTTGTCGGTGGAGTTGGGGCCGGAGCAAAAAGGGGCGCATCTCTCCCGCTTCAACGATACCATCGCCGAAATTATTGACCAGATCAGCAACGAGCAAGCGCCTACCCTGGAAGTTTTGGCCGGGCGCGTGGCCCAGGCCGTCTTGAAAGAACAGAGCGCGCTGCGTTCCGATGTGCATATCCGGGCCAGGTTTCCCCAGGAACGCTACGCCCCGGTTTCGGGCAAGCTGACCCAGGAAATCTACACCCTCATCGGCATTGCGGCGGCCACCAGGGAGCACGCGGTGCATCTGGTTGGGGTAGAGGCGGAAGGTACCATGGCCAGCCCGTCGGCCCAAGAGATGATTGCGGCCCAGGCGCGGGAGCAGCTTTTGGAAGCCGGCTTCAGCGCCGAGCAGGTTGAGCGGGTGCTGGAGATTGTGCCGCTGGCCACCCACAATCAGCGTGGGCGCGGCACGCTGATTGTGGGCGCAGAGCAGCCGGTACGGGCGCAGGATTTGGTGCATATTGTGGAAGGGGCCATGAGCAGTGAGAATTATGACCTGCTCAAGCGGCCTGATGAATTATTTGTGGTGGCTAAGGCCCATCGCCATCCTCGCCTGGTAGAAGACGCGGTGCGCGAAATCATCCTGGGCCTGGTGGAGCAATATCCAAACCTGGCCGATGACACCTTTGTGCTGGCCCGGCAGGTCAACCTGGAAACCGTTCACAAGCATGATGTTTACGCGGAACGCACCGGCACCCTGGGCGAACTGCGGCATGAGTTGCTCCACAACGGTTACACCACGCCTCATATTACGTTGGATTCGTGGCTGCAAGCGCGGCTGCGTTAGGTGAGGCGTCAAATGTCAGGTTGAATGTTCAACGGTCAACGTTAAACGTTGAACGCACCACCCATCACGCCTCATGCGTATGCTCGCACCTCAGCAGCAGTTAGCATACCCCGGTGAAAGGCGGTAGCGATCAAGGCCCCGGCTGCGCCGGCCTGAGCCAACGCCTCCAAATCGGCCCGGTGGCGCACTCCGCCCCCGGCATAAAAGGCCAATTGAGGAAAATGGGGCTGCAGCGAGGTTAGCAGCTCCAAAGGTGGGCCGGCGGCGGCCCCTACGCGGGCCAAATCCAGTAAAATGATGCGGCCCAGCCCCAGTTCAGCGGCCAGGGCTACCAGGTGATGGGGGGTATCAAGACCGGCGGGCGCGCGCAGCACGCCCCCTTGCAAATCTACACTCAGCGCCAACCGGTCAGGGGGAAATTCCGTTGCCAGGGCGGCCAGTTGTTCCGCCGAGGCCAGCGTCTCAGAGCCGATGATAACCTGCGTTACCCCTAAATGAGCCAACGTCCAGGCCGGGGCGGGACTGGAGACCCCGGCGTCAACCCACAGCGCCAGCCCTAAACCGGCCAGGGCGCGCAGTAAGCCGGCATGGGGGGAACCCTGACCGGTAATCGCATCCAGATCGGCCACATAGCAGGTTGGGCAGCCCAGGCGGCTGCGGTAGGCAGCGGCCAGGGCCAGGGGGTCGTCGCCGGAGCCGAGTACGCCCTGTACCGGGGCGTACTGTTCTCGCTGGCCGCGCACGGCATGCACGGCCCGTCCGTTTTTAAGATCAAGCACCGGGATAAGTTCCATTAGCCTATTTTATAGTCAATCATGCCAGAGTCAAGCAAACCTCATTTTTCAATTACAGAAGCCGTAACCGGCTGGGACATCGGGGGGGCAAACCTTAAAGCGGCCCGGCTGAGTGAGGCCGGGTTGAGAGTTGTCCAGCGGCCTTTTGCCATGTGGCAGCAGCATGAGCAGTTGGTGACGGCGCTGGCGGAGCTGTCGGCTCAACTTGGCCCGGCCCGGCTGGCCGGGGTAACGATTACGGCGGAGCTTGCTGACGCTTTTCGCACCAAGCGCGAAGGCATCACCTTTGTACTCGATGCGGTTCAGGCCGCCTTACCTGAGACAGAGTTAAAGGTTTTTGGGGTGGATGGGCAGTTCCATGCTCTGCCGGCCGCTTATGAGCGCCCCCTGCTGGTGGCGGCGGCCAACTGGATGGCGACCGCCCTGGTGATCGCCCGCTCTTTTCCCGACGGCCTGCTGGTGGATATCGGCAGCACCACCGCCGATATTATCCCGCTCCGGGGCGGACAGGTTTTGGCCCAGGGCCGCACCGACCCGGAACGCCTGGTGCGGGGTGAGCTGCTTTACACCGGGGCCTTGCGGACTCCCCTGTGCGCGGTAGTGCGGCAGGTTCCCTTATGGGGGCGCTGGTGCCCGGTTGCCGCCGAACTGTTTGCCACCACCCAGGATGTGCATCTGCTGCTGGGCAATTTGACCCCGAAGCAATGCACCAGCCCCAGCGCCGATGGTCGCCCGGCCACGCCGGAGTTTGCCGCCGAGCGGTTGGCTCGGATAGTTTGCGCGGATATTGACATGTTGAGGCCGGAAGAAATCCATAATCTGGCCCGGTACCTGGCCGAGGAACAAATGCGCCAGATTGCCGAGGCCATGGCCCTGGCCATGTCTGGCAGCGGCGTGAGTGGCCCAGTGGTGGCGGTGGGGGTAGGGGCTTTTCTGGCCCAGGCGGCGGCGGCCCGGCTGGGGTTAGAAAGTGTATTGCCCGACGCCCTCTTTGAGGCTGAGGCCAGCCGGGCGGCTCCGGCGGCAGCCGTAGCTTTGCTGCTTAACAGCCTATGTTCGACGCTCTGATCAAAGCAGGCGGCAGCCTCTACTCCCGGCCTGATTTGCCGGCCATTACTGCCGTTTGGGCTGATGTAGCCGCCAGCCACAAACTGCTGCTCTTGCCCGGCGGCGGCCCTTTTGCCGATCAGGTGCGGGCGGCCGACGCGCACTTTCACCTGAGCGACAGCGCAGCCCACTGGATGGCCATCCTGGCCATGGATCAATATGCCTATCTGTTGGCCCACCTGACCCCCCAGGCGGTGGTGGTGCGCGACCTGGCCGCGGCGGAAGAGGCCGGCGCAGCCGGGCGGCTGGCCGTCCTGGCGCCCTCGGCCTTGCTGCTCCGGCTTGACCCCCTGCCCCACCGCTGGCAGATCACCTCCGATTCTATTGCGGCCTGGCTGGCCCAGTATGCCCGGATTCCCCTGCTGGTTTTGTTAAAAAGCGTCGCCGGCCTGTATGATTCAGACTCGGCGGCGCTGCTGCGGCAGGTATCACGCCCGGCTCTGGCCCGGCATGACCTGGTGGACGCCTGTTTTGTAGACACCCTGGCCCCGGCTACTCGCTGCTGGATTGTGGACGGCGGCCGGCCGGAACGCTTGCAGGAGTTATTGCAGCATGGCTCTACCACCGGTACGGAAATTTTGGCAGGGTAGGGTAACTGCTAAAGCATTAATCGTGTGGCAAACCGGCCCGCAAAACCGCCACCAAATCGGCCTGAACCTGTCCATTCACCCGGTCTCCCCAGCAGGCCGCCCCCCGGAATCCAACCACATCCGGGTGCAGGCGGCGTAGCGCGGGCAGGTCGGCGGCGCTCAACGAGCCGGCCAGGGCGCATAGCAGCCCGGCGGCCCGGCACTCGGCCAGCCAATGGCTTAAGGCGGCTTCGGAGCAGTGGTCAAACAGGCGGCGACCATCCTTTAAAGCGGTATCAATCATGCAGCCGTGAATGTGGGCGCTATGGGCCACTTCGGGCAAAAGTCGCCAGGATAAGGCTCCAATCTCGGCGGCGTCAGCATACCCCACGGCAATCAGGGTACATTCGGGGTTGGCCAGGTGCAGGGCAAATTGTACCTGCCGGAGCAGGCTGACCGCCTCGGTTGGCACAGGGGTCAGCAAGCCTAGCTTAACGTAGCGGGCCCCCAACATCGCCGCTCCGTAGGCGGCCAGGGCCAGCACGCCCGGCGCGGAGTTAGACTCACCCAAAGCGGCGCTAACGACGCTTTCTGGAGGTAAGGCGGCGCGAATATCGCGCAGGACGCTCACCGAGGCCGCCCCCAAGGCGCCTTCGGCGGGATTCTTAACATCAATGATATCGGTTCCACCCTGACGGGCAGCCTGGGCTTCAACCGCAGAGGTTACACTGATCAGTAGTTTCATACAATCCTCGCAAAAATATTGCTGTAGTAGGCTAGAACACCCATCCTCAGTATACCACAATTTTGCTGCAAGACGCCATCAGGATGCCGCCCGCAGAGGCACAAAATGCCCCTGCTGCCTTGAATCTGTGATCTACCGATCCTGCCAAGTTACCGGCTAAAATAAGCTTAAATTGCCAAACCGTACTATCAAAAGCATAATATAAATAGGTTATAAGGTCAAAGTAGTATAGCGATAGGAGGTAAACTATGGCTAAAGAAATTAAAGTTTACAGTGACGAAGAGGTCACGGCCAAGCTGGAAAAGGAACTGCCCGGCTGGTATCTGGAAGGCAAATGGATCCGACGCCAGTATAAAACGGATGGCTGGCAGGCTACACTTATGCTGGTAAACACGATTGGCTACATGGCCGAGGCGGCTTACCATCATCCGGATTTGGAGGTTACCTGGGCCAAAGTTTGGGTTAAGCTGCGCACCCATTCTGAGAACGGCATCACCGACAAAGATTTTGAACTGGCTAAACAGATTGAGTCGGTGGTGCTGTGGCGGCCGGATAAGGAGTCGGTGTTTGAGGGCGGCACGCCTAACAAATGGGTTCGGGGCGGTTAAACGCCGTTATTTTGATTTTACAGCCGATTTTGCTAAATGGTTAGTGACACTTGTCGCTGACCCTGGCGATAAATGTCATCCATGCCAAAACCTGAGGCTCCTCACAAAATTCTATTTGTAACCGGCCGCCTGGCCGAGCCGGCTCTGCGGCGAACCCTGGCGGCCATTACCCTGCCCGGCCCGTGTGAGGTGGTCGTGATGCCTATCTCCATAGCAGCCCTCATGACCACCTCCTGGATGGCTCGACATTTCACCCTGCCGTCGAGCCACCCCCGCCACCGCCGGGTTCCGCCCGGTTGTGATTTGCTGCTCATCCCCGGTCACTGCCAGGGTGATTTGGCAGAATTAGAGCGGGCCTGCGGTGTGCCGGTGCAAAAAGGGCCGGTTGACCTGCAAGACTTGCCCCACTATTTTGGACAAAAACGGCGGCGCGAGGGCTATGGCCGCTATGATGTGCAGCTCATGGCCGAAATTCAGGATGCCCTGCGGCTGGACGAGGCCGCCCTGCTGCGGCGGGCTGAGTATTTCCGCGCCAGCGGGGCCGATGTGATTGATTTGGGCGTTACGCCCGGCAGCGCCCCCGGTTTGGCCGACCAAACCGTGCGCCTGCTCAAACAGGCCGGTTATCGGGTCAGCATAGACACCCTGGAGCCGGCCATCATTCAAGAGGCCGACGCCGCCGGGGTGGATTATGTGTTGAGCCTCAACGGCAGCAACCTGGAACTGGGCCGCACCCTGCGGGCTACCCCGGTCGTTATCCCCGATGAGGATGGTGATGTGACCTCGCTGTGGCGCAGCGCCGAGCAGATATGGGCCTGGGGCAAGCCCTGCATTCTGGACCCGATAATCCAGCCCATCAGCTTTGGCTTTAGCCGCTCGCTGGTTGACCTGTACCGCACCCGCGAGCGCTACCCCGACGCCCCATTGATGATGGGCACACACCATCTGAGCGAGCTAACCGACGCCGACAGCACCGGCATCCATGCCCTGCTGCTGGGTATTGCCCAGGAGTTAAAGCTGAGTTTTGTTTTGACCACCGAAGTGGCCCCCTGGGCCAGGGGCAGCGTGCGTGAATTGGATATTGCCCGGCGTTTGATGCACTTTGCGGTGCATGAAGGGGTGCCGCCCAAACGTTTGGAGGAAGGCTTGCTAACCCTCAAAGAGAGCCGCCTGCTGCGCCAGGATGAGGCCGACCTGCGTGAAATGCAAACAGCCCTCACCGACCCCAATATTCGCATTTATGTGGGCAGGGAGTTGATTTACGCCTTCAATGCCGACCGTTTTGTCAGCGGTACGGATATTGAAGCAATTTTTGAGCAGTTGGGGGTTGACGAGGCCCGGCACGCTTTTTACCTGGGCCAGGAGCTGGCCAAAGCTGAGCTGGCCTTGCAGTTGGGCAAAAATTACCGGCAAGATCAGCCTTTGCGCTGGGGTTATTTAACGCCGCCGGCGCGGGCGCGACACGTGGAATTAACCCGGCGCGGCCAGCGCCAACCCACTCAAACACCGGAAGAAGCCAGTCATGATCATTGAATCTATTTTAACCACTACCGATACCGCAGGGCAGGTCAACTGTGCGCCGATGGGAGTGGAATGGGGCGAAGAAATCATCGTCATCAAGCCCTTCAAAGAGACCGCCACCTACCGCAATCTGGTAGCTAATGATGCGGCTGTGGTCAACCTAACCGATAACGTGCTGTTGTTTGCCCAAAGCGCCATTGCCAGTCCTGTCTTCCCCACCCGGCCGGCCGAGGTCGTAGCCGGGGTGGTGCTGCAAGATGTTTGCTCCTGGCGCGAGGTGCGGGTTGAGGCTATTGACGCCCGCGAGTCGCGCGCTCGCATTACCACTCGTGTGGTGCAGCGCGGCTTTGCCCGCGAATTTTTGGGTTTTAACCGCGCCCGTCACGCCGTGCTGGAGGCCGCCATTCTGGCTACCCGGACTCACATTTTAAGCCGCGAGTTTATTTTGGCCGAGTTTGAGCGGCTGCAAGTGATTGTTGATAAAACCGCCGGGACGCAGGAATTTGAGGCCATGCGCCTGCTGGCCGATTACGTGCATGCGGCGGTGGAGGCGTCATGAAAAAAGTTTATGTTAAGGCTCCGGCCCGTTTGCACCTGGGGATGTTTGATCTGAACGGCACGTTGGGCCGTCGTTTTGGCGGCCTGGGGGTAGCCATTGCTAAACCGGCGGTCATTTTGGAAGCCAGCCAAAGCGATACCCTGACGGCCGCCGGCCCGGCCGCCGGGCGGGTGCTGGAGTTTGCCCGCCAGTATCTTACCAACACCGGCTTGCAAGGGGGAGCGCATTTTGAGCTTGAACAGACCATCCCCGCTCACGTGGGGCTGGGTTCCGGCACCAAATTAGGGCTGGCGGTGGCCCAAGCCCTGGCTGCCTTGTACGATCAAAGCGATGAGCCATACGGGCTGGCCCAGGCGGTGGGACGCGGGGTGCGCTCGGCGGTGGGCTTGTGGACTTTTGCCCAGGGGGGCTTTGTGGTAGAGGGTGGGCAGCATCCACACAGCGAAGGGCCGGCTCCCCTCTTGCTGCGCTACCCCATGCCCAAAAACTGGTTTTGCGTTCTGGCCGTTCCGGCCCAGGCTCCCGGCCTGAGTGGTCAGGCTGAAGCCAGCGCCTTTGCTCACTTAAACGTTACAGCCGACCAGGCCGCCCGAATTACCCATGTGGTCTTGATGTCGCTGCTGCCGGCCCTGGTGGAGGCGCAGTTGGCCGAGTTTGGGGCCGCTTTGACCCAGGTGCAGCGCCTGGTTGGCGATTGTTTTAGCCCGGTGCAGGGAGGCCAATTTGGTAATCCCCGTTCGACCGAACTGATTGAAGCCCTGCTGCGCTGGGGGGCTGCCGGGGCCGGCCAGAGTTCCTGGGGGCCGGCCGTTTACGGTTTGGTGGGCAATGAAGAACAAGGCCGCCAACTGGCCGGTCAGGCTGAAGAATTGCTGGCCGGGCAGGGCTGGGTAGAGCTGGTTGCTTTTGATAACCGGGGAGTCCAGGTTGAACTTTTGCCATAAAAATATCCCCTGGGATGTTTTCAGGCCGGCCCGGTGGCTATGAAACCGGCCGCAAATTGGACAAAACGATAGACATCCTCAAAGGTGGTTGCCAACCCCACCGAGATGCGCACGCCCCCGCTGCTCTTGGCGTCAATGCAGCGGCGAAACTCGTCAATGGTCAGCCGCTCTTTAGCCGGGCCAAAACAGGCCGTCAGCTCTTGCGCCGAGATGCCCAGGGCCAGTTCACCCCCGCCGGGATTACAAAAACAGCCGGTGCGCAGCGAAATGTTGGCCTGGTTGGCCTGCTGCTCAACCCAGCGATGGTCAATAAAATGCCCCTGCCGATCATAGAAATTGAAGGTGATGGTTCCACCCCGCTGCTGCACGTCAACCGGGCCGTAAACCTGCACCAGGGGCATGCCGTTGTCGTGGCGCAGGGCCGTCAACCGGTCTAACAGCCAGCCGGTTAAACAGGCTACGCGGGTATGAATGGTATCCAGGCCAATTTGGGCCAGGTGCCGCAGCCCAATTTCAATCGCCGGCAGGCTCAGATAGTTGAGCGTGCCATCCTCAAACGCCTCAGCCCCTTCATGCAAATAGTAACGGTCTCCCTGCACCGAGGCCACCGTGATGGTGCCGCCGGCAAACCAGGGCCGGTGCAGTTTGGCCAGGGCAGCTTTGCGGGCCAGCAAACAACCCACCCCGGTGGGATAACCAAACATTTTGTAAAAGGACAGGGAGACAAAGTCGGGATACCAGCGGCTCAAATCCAGGCGATTGGTTGGCACAAAGGCGGCGGCATCGAGCAGCACATCCCAGCCTTTGGCCTGGGCCTGGGCAATCCACTCCAGCGAGTGCTGCACCCCGGAAAAGTTAGACTGGGCCGGATAGGCCAGCAGGTTATGGCCGCCGGGCCGGGCCAGCTCCAGGGCGGCCAGCAGTTTGCCGGCGTCAATGTACAGATCCGGTGGTAAAACCGGGGCGTAGACAACCTGGGCGCCTTTGGCCCGGGCAAACTCGCGGATGCCGTTGACCGAGTTGTGGTTGTCAAAGGTCAGCAGGTAGACATCGCCGGGGCCAAAGGGGTAGGATTCGCCGACCAGCTTGAGCGCGCCGCTGGCGTTGGTGGTGAAAATGGCGACATATTCCTCCGGCGCGGCCTTAAAGAATTCCAGCACATAAGACCGGGCCTGCTCAACCAGCCGGGTCATCGCCAGCGAGGTAGGGTTGGTGGAGTGGGGGTTGCCAAACACGTGCCGGAGCAGCAGCTCTTTATGGGCGCGCACCTGGGCTTCGGCATACAGGCCGCCGCCGGTATAATCCAGGTAAACGTGCCCCAGGCTGTCCAGGCGGCTGTATTCGCTGGCGCGCAGGTGGTCAAGGAGAGCAGTTGCGGCAAATTGGGGGTAAGTCTGCCGGAACGAAGCCTCGGCTGCTGCCAGCGAAAGGGTTTCAGGGTTAGAGCGCGACATTGCTTTCCTCCATCATTATTTTGACATCGTATCGAACTATGTGCTTAAAGCAGCAGAAGATTACCCCAGCATCACCCCGGCCGAAACTGCCGGCCAGGCGCTCCAGGGTGAGGTGACGGTGCTGGATATCTGCTTGAGAAAGAGGGCACGCCTCTAAGCCACGATCATCAGGTAAAGATGCCCTTTTTGGAATAGCCGCAAGCCGGACACCACAAAACCCCATCGGGGTCAATGTCGGCCTGGGTAAAGCCGCAGTTGGGGCAAACGCCCGTGCTCCAAGCGCCGGGGCCGGGTGGGGCCGGCGCTTGCAGATGGTTCAGCTCTGGCTTGTGGCCCGGTGTTTTATGCGTTTGTTGGGTGCAAATCTGGTTTTTTTTCATGGCGAGGCTGAGGGGATTTTTTAAGTATATCAGGTTAGACGATAGACAGGCAGAAAGGTTACAAAGCACCCTCACCCAGGCTTTAATGGGTCTTCTGAAAAATCACTTCCCAAGAATAATGCCCGCCGCAGTAATAGGAATCGTTTTGCCGTTTCCATTGACATTCCAGCTCGTTGGCGCAGTAGCCGGCCTGGATCATTTGCTCGTCGGGGATGGTGGTCAGGAAAGAACTGAAGGGAAAGCTGACCTCGCTGGTGTAGGGCTGACCGGTGGCGGCGTCGCGCTTGACCGTAATCTCCATGGTGTTGGTCCACAGGTCAATCTCGGTGCGGCCCGGCCCTTTATTGCCGCTGGTCACTTCCACGTTGTTCCAGGTATCGCCCAGAACAACCCCATCAAGCGGCTGGCCGTTGACATCCTGCACGTGGATAAAGATGACGTGCATGCCTTTAGCGCAGCCGCTGTTCAAAGCCAGCGGCCACAGCCGCCAGGAGGCGATGCGAAAATCCACTGCCGGTTTGGGCGTTTCGGTAGGGGTGGCGGTGGCGGTGGCGGGCGTAGGCGTGGCGGTCTCCGCCGGAGTGGGAGTCGGGGTGATGGTAGCGATATCGGTGGGGGTAGGCGTATCGGTAGGAGTGGGCGTATGAGTGGGTGTAGAGGTAAAGGTGGGGGTGGGTGTGTCGGTAAAAGTGGGGGTGACCGTCGGCGTAGCAGAAGGGGTAAAGGTCGGCGTGGCGGTGGGAGTGGGGGTTAGGGTGGGCGTCGGTGTGGCAAAGAGCAGGGCTATCGAACCGTTGCAGCCGGTAAGCAGACCAAGAATGAGCAGGCCGGGTATCCATTTTACAAATTTCATAACCTCAGATTATACTTAAATGCGCTTTACTTGGCACATCTCGACCTGAAAATCATAGCCACGAATTCAGCCTGATTTCGCTAATTTTCTCTGACATAGGCAAAATATAGGATGAAACTCTCCCATGCTCTGCGCATCACGCCCGGCGATGTGGTCGCCTTTGTGGGCGGCGGCGGCAAAACGACGGCCATGTTCCAACTGGCTAACGAATTAGCGCCCGCTCTGCGGGTGCTGACCACCACCACCACCCGCATCTTTGCGGCCCAAATCAGGCGCGCCCCGGCTCACCTCACTTTTGACCCGGCCACCCAACCTGTGGCCGACATTCTGCCCCGCCTGGAGGCCGCCATCGCCCGGCACGGGCAGGTTTTGCTCATCGGTCAGGCCGACGCCGCCAGCGGCAAAGCCTTTGGCGTTCCGTCCCAGGTGATTGATGAACTGGCCGCCAGCGGCCGGTTTGACCTCATCCTCAATGAGGCCGACGGTTCTCGCATGCGTCCCTTCAAAGCGCCGGCGGCGCATGAGCCGGTCATCCCGACCTCAACCACGATGGTGACGCCGGTGGTGGGCCTCGATGCCCTGGGCCAGCCCCTCGACGAAGCAATCATCCACCGGGCCGAACTGGTCAGCCGCTTGAGCGGCACAGCGTTGGGCCAGCCGATTACTCCTCAAACCATCGCCGCCGTCTTGTGTCACCCGGAAGGCGGTCTTAAAAATGCACCGGCCCAGGCGCGGGTGAGGCCGCTGTTGAATAAGTTGGATTGGGTGAGGCGAGGAGGCGAGGGAGATGTGGCGGTGGCTGAGTTGGTGAGGCTGCTGCTGCGGTGCGAGCGGATTGACTCGGTGGCGCTGGGGGCGGTGCAGACGGCAGGCTCGCCGGTGGCCCTGGTGCACAGCCGGGCGGCGGTGGTGGTGCTGGCGGCGGGCGGCTCTAGCCGTTTTGGTTCGCCCAAGCAGTTGGCCCGCTGGGGAGACAAAACCCTGATCGAACAGGCCGTTGATACGGCGTTGGCCTCGGAGGGCGGGCCGGTGGTGGTGGTTTTGGGCGCGGAGGTGGAGCGCAGCCGGGCGGCGCTGGGCAGCCGGCCGGTGCAGGTGGTCGTCAATGAAGCCTGGGCGCAGGGGCAGAGCACCTCGATGCAGGCCGGTTTGGCGGCTCTGCCGGATAACATCGGCTGCGCCATTTTTATGCTGGTTGACCTGCCCGGCGTCACCCCCGACCTCATCAACCGCCTCATTCTGCGCCACCGTCAGACGCTCGCGCCGCTGGTGTGGCCGGAGTTTGAGGGGCGGCGGGGCAACCCGGCGCTGTTTGACCGGCGTCTCTTTGCCGAACTTAAGGCAGTGAGCGGCGATACCGGGGGTAAGCCGGTGCTGCTGCGCTACCAGGCCCAGGCCGAGCGAGTGGCCGTGGCTGACCCGGCCATTTTGCAGGATATTGACCGCGTGGAAGATTTGAAGTGAGCGAAGATGGGAGTGCGAAAGCTCTGCTTTCACAGCTGTCAAAGCAAGGCTTTGACACTCCGGTTTGTCAAAGCAAAGCTTTGACAAACCAGGTTGGGGAGTCTTAACCAAACAGGCCAAATAACTTCTTTTTCTTCTTTTCAACCGCGCCGGCGGCGGCCGGATTAAAGCCGGCTGTCCAGCGCGTCTCGTGGTCGTAAACTGCTTTAGTGAAGTTGGCGCTGGGCAGTCTGGCCCCTTCTAAAACTGTCCCCAACAAGGTAGCCCCTTCCAAAAAAGTCTCATCCAGGCTGGCCTGACTCAGGTTGGCCCCATCCAGATTGGCATTTTTGAGATTGGCCCCGTTCAAGTTGGCTTCGCTCAGGTTAGCCTGGCTCAGATTGGCCCGCACCAAAAAAGCCCGGTCAAGGTTAGCCTGGCTCAGGTTGGCCGCCGTTAAGGTGGCCTCATCCAATTTAGCTTTGGTCAAGTTGGCGCTGCCCAGGTTGGCCTGGCTTAAATCGGCTTTAAGGAGATAGGCGTCGCTCAAATTGGCCTGGCTCAGGTTGCTGCCCGGCAATTTTGCGCCGCTCAGGTTGGCCTGGCGGAGATCGGCCTGGCTTAAATTGGCCCCGCTCAAGTCGGTGTTCCGCAACTGGCAGTCAAAAAATTTAACCTGCTCCAGTTTAGCGCCGGCCAGGTTAAGGCCGCTCAAATCAAGCCCCGACAAATCCAGGCCGGTCAAATCAGCCCCGGCTAAATCCAGGCCGGCCCCGGATGATTTCAAGGACTCCTCAAGGTGTTGACGTGTCAATCCTGCCATGCTGGTGTAAACTGACCTCCTCAAAAAATAGCTTACCCCACCGTAGGGCGGCATCCCCATGCCACCCGCAGAGGCATCCCTATGCCTCTGCTATGGTATTTTCATCATTGGCGGCTGCCACAGGCTCACGGAAGCTCTGCTCAGGTTGAAGGATTGAGCGCGGCCAGGGCCTCGGCTTCGGTGGAAAAGGTGTCAATGGTATCATGCAAGCCGGTCAGCTCAAAAATGTGCCGGTAATGGCTGCTCAGGCCCACCGTGACCAGGCGCTGGCTTTGCCGGGTGGCGCGAATGAGCAGCGTGACCAACAAGCCAATGCCGCTGCTGTTCATATAGATCAACTGCCCAAAATTTAAGATGATGGTGCGCGTCTCAGGGGTGCTGGCCTGGGCATAGGTTTCCATCAACAGTCCTTCAGCCGCGCCGGTTAACTCACCGTCAATTTCGATCACACTGATCGGTTGATCAAGATGACGAACTCGCATCGTTACTTTAGCTGATGACACAGTAATTTATCAC
>CAZDMM010000050.1:0-19070 GCA_964505845.1 uncultured Caldilineaceae bacterium | reverse complement strand
GGGAAGAGCCGCCTAGACGGCCGACCCGCTCGGCGGTTTGACCGGGACAGCAGCCGCATAGCGCCCCGCCGCCATCAGTTCGGGATTAGCCGCATAAAAGGCCGACCCGCTCAGCGGTTTGACCGGAACCGCTGGCTGCTCTGCCACCGGTGGAGCCGGGGCTTCGACCGGGGCCGGGTGGCCGGTCTCCGGTGCGGCAATGGGTACCTGTCCACAAGCCGCCAACAGCGCCAGCAGCAACACAATCACGCCAACTGTAATGATAGGGTGACGCTTCATCTCATACCTCCTGATCATTCCACCTTCCCGGAAGCTAACTCGAAATCAAGGTGCTTGGATTACAGAGTGATTTTTCAACCTGGATCCGGCTTCCAGGAAGGTTTCTATCTCCTTATGTCTCTTATCAGTATAACAACTCAGGCTTAGGAAAGTCTCAAGAGATTATTGAAAGATGGTGAATTTTGGCGCAAAGTTGTGGTATAATAACTGGTAGGATTATATATCCTTAAGGAGGTAAGAAGATGCCTGGTTTGATTCTTACATTCCTTGGCGCCTTTGAGTCGGCCCGCAATAGCCAACCGGTTACCGGGTTTGAATATGACAAGGTACGGGCGCTGTTGGCTTATTTGGCGGTTGAAGCTGATCGCCCGCACCGGCGTGAAACATTGGCCGGCTTGCTCTGGCCCAACCGGCCCGAGGGCAACGCCCGGCAAAACTTGAGCCAGGCGCTTTTTATCTTGCGGCGTGCTCTGGGCAATGATGAGGCCAGGCCGCCGTTTTTATTTATTACCCCCCAAACCCTCCAATTTAATCAGTTGAGTGATTATCAGCTAGATGTTGCAACCTTTACTAACCTGCTGCTAGATTGTCAGGCTCACCATCACCTGTCCCAGGAACTGTGTGAATCGTGCCTCAATCGGCTGGAGCGGGCGGCGACGCTGTACCGGGGCAATTTTCTGGAAGGTTTCTCATTAAGCGACTGCCCTGCTTTTGAGGAGTGGGTAGTGCTTCACCGGGAGCGATTGTCCCGGTTAGCCCTGGAAATCCTGTACCACCTGGGGACTTATTTTGAGGGTCGCGCCGAATATGAGCCGGCGCTTCACTATGCCTGGCGGCAGGTTGAATTAGAGCCATGGTCCGAAGAAGCACACCAGCAGCTCATGCGTTTGCTGGCCTGGAGCGGGCAGCGCGGGGCCGCCCTGGCCCAATATGAAACTTGCCGCCGTTTGCTGCTGGAGGAATTGGGCGTTGAACCGGCGGCAGAGACCACAGCCCTGTACCGGCTTATCCGTGATGACAAACTGCACCGAAAGGTAGACGAGCGCCGGAGAGATTATTTATTCCCGGCGCCTCTATCGGCTGGCCCGGTGGTGCCTTTTGTGGCGCGTGAGCACGAACTGGCCCAGTTGAAAGGGTTTCTGCACGGGGTTCTGGCGGGCCAGGGTAGCGTTGTTTTTGTTACCGGAGGCCCTGGGCGTGGCAAAACTGCCCTGCTGCAAGCCTTTGCCCGCAGCGTCCACACTACTCAACCCGACCTGATTGTGGTGGGGGGAAAGGGCAATTCTCACACCGGCAGCGGCGACCCCTATCTGCCCTTCCGCGAGATTCTGGCCTTATTGACCGGCGACGTTAAAACTTCGGGGGTAGCGGGCGCAATCAGCCACGAGTACGCCAGCCAGTTGTGGAATGTGCTGCCCCTTTCAATCCCGGCTCTCCTTGAATTTGGCCCGGATTTAATCGGTACCCTGCTGCCGGCCGAGGCTTTGCTCAGGCGGGTCAAAACTATTGCGCCGCAGTTGGCCGAGTCAACCTGGCTGCCCCCATTGAAAGAACATATCGCCAGGCAGGCCGCCCGCCGCAATCAGGCCCCTCGTCCGCAGAGCGACCTCTTTGAGCAGTATACCCAGGTATTGCATGCGCTGGCCTGTCAAAAGCCCTTGCTGCTGCTGTTGGACGACCTGCACTGGGCCGACCTCGGCTCCATCAACCTGCTGTTCCATCTTGGACGCTCTACCGAAGGCAGTCAAATTTTAATTGTCGGTGCTTATCGTCCGGCTGAGGTGGCGATTGGTTATGCCGAAGGCCGGCATCCCCTTGAGCCGGTCATCAACGAGTTCAAAAGCCTGTTTGGCGCTAACGAAATAGACCTGAGCCGGGTTGAAGAGTCTCATTTTATTGATAAACTCCTTGATCTTGAGCCTAACTGCCTGGGCCAAGCCTTTCGGCAAACGCTGTACCGGCAAACCAAAGGGCATCCCCTGTTTACGGTGGAACTGCTGCGCGGCATGCAGGAGCGCGGCGATTTGGTTCAGGATGAGCAAGGCCGCTGGCGAGAGAGCCAGGCCCTAAACTGGCGCACGCTGCCGGCGCGGGTAGAGGCGGTGATTGCGGAACGGGTCAACCGCCTGCCGCAGCCGCTGCAAGAGATTCTCACCGCAGCCAGTGTGGAGGGTGAAATTTTTACCGCCGAGGTGGTAGCCCAGGTGCAAGGGGGCGAGCCGCAAGAGATAGTTCACCGGCTGGGCAATCAATTAGAGCGGGTACATCGCCTGGTCCAGGCCGAAAGCACGCGACGGCTGGCAGACCGCTGTTTATCCCAATATCGTTTCCGACATTTTCTGGTGCAGCAGTACCTCTACCAACAGCTTGACCCGGCCGAACGCATGTACCTGCACGAAGCTGTGGGCCTGGCCCTGGAAAGGCTGCACCAGTTAGACCTGGACGAGATAGTGGTGCAACTGGCCCACCATTTTCAAGAGGCGGGCCTGACCGGCAAAGCCGTTGATTATTTGGGCCGGGCCGGCGAGCGGGCCGTGCGCCTGTCGGCCAATGAGGAAGCCATAACCCATTTTAGCCGGGCCTTAGCACTGCTGGCTGCGCTGCCCGATTCGCCTGGCCGCGCTCGCCAGGAGATTGATTTGCAGTTAGGGCTGGCCGTATCCTACCTGGCCGGCCGGGGCTATGGCGCGCCGGAGGTTGGCTGCGCTTACGTCAGGGCTCAGGAACTATGCCAACAAATGGGCCAAACTGCCCAGTTGTTCCCGGTTTTGTGGGTTACGCACAGTTTCTACGGCATCCGGGCCGAATTCCAACAGGCGCGTGACCTGGCTGAAAGGTTTTTTAGCCTGGCCGGCCAAACCCAGGATCCTTTGCTGCTGGCGCAGGCCCACTATATGCTGGGGCATACCCGGTTTTGTATGGGAGAGTTAGTCCCGGCTCAAGCCGCTTTGGAGCAAATGATTACTTTTTATGACCCCCGGCAGCATCAGGGCCTGGCCTCCACCTATGGGCACGATATTGGGGTAGATAGTTTAGCCTGGAGTTCCTGGGCGCTGTGGCTGCTGGGCTATCCCGACCGGGCCTGGCAGCGCAGCCAACAAGCCCTGGCCCTGGCCAGCGACTTGGCTCACCCCTTGACTCAAGCGTGCGCCCTGGGTTTTGCCAGCATGATTGTGTATAATTGCCGGCGTAATGCTAAAATGATCCAAGATTTGGCCGAGGATTGCTTGCGCCTTTCCACCGAGCATGGTTTTCCCTATTGGCTGGCTCATGGTACTATTTGCCGGGGTTGGGCGCTGGCCGAACAGGGGTGCATTGAAACCGGGCTCACCGAGATGCGCCGGGGTATGGCTGACCGGCAGGCCCTGGGGGTCGAGTTAACGCAGACCCTTTTTCTGACGATCATGGCCGAGGAGTACGGTAAGACCGGACAGTCTGAGGCCGGCCTGTCCCTCCTGGCCGAGGCTATGGAAATCGTTCAGCAGCGCCAGGAGCGCTTTTACGAGGCGGAAATCCACCGGCTCAGGGGCGAACTGCTGCTCAAGCAGGCTGAGGCTGAGGCTGAGAGCAGTTTTCAACAGGCTCTGGCGGTGGCCCGCCGGCAGCAGGCCAAATCACTAGAGCTGCGAGCAGCCATGAGTTTGGGCCGCTTGTGGCGCAAGCAGGGGCAATTAGCCCGGGCCCGGGCCACGTTGGAAGAAATCTACGGCTGGTTTAGCGAAGGCTTTGATACCGCCGATTTGCGAGAAGCCAGGGCACTCCTGGTTGAACTTTCAGCCGATTTACCACCGCAACCAAACCGCCGGCCCTGATAGGCGTCCCCTCTCCCCTTTTGAGAGAGGGATTGCCCGTAAGGGGGGCTTCGCACGGAGGTGAGGGCCATATTCCAGCAGCCGAGGCATCCCCATGCCTCTGCAGGCGGCACGGGGATGCCGCCCTACGGTGGGGTAAGCTATTTTCCAGGGAGAAAAGAATCAACCTATGGTGACGCGTCGTCTCAACCGAATTTTTCAACCTGACGGCCGCACGCTAATTGTGGCCTGCGATCACGGTATGATTTCCGGCCCGGACAGAGGCATCGAGCAGCTAGGCCGCACTCTAGACCGGGTGATAGCCGGGGGGGTGGATGCGGTGATGGCTAGCTACGGCACGGCTACCCGCTTTGCCGACAGACTGGCCCGCATTGGCCTGGTGCTGCGCATTGACGGAGCGGGTACTCGTTTAGCCCCAACGCCCGGCCCCGGCGCTCAGTTTTACACGGTTGAAGAGGCCCTGCGGCTGGGGGCCGACGCCCTGTGCGTCTCCGCTTTTCCGGTTTCGCCCCTGGAGGAGCAAACCCTGGAAATGTTGGCCCGCGTCATCCGGCAGGCCCACGCCTGGGGAGTGCCGGTAATGGCCGAGATGGTGCCGGGCGGCTTTGACAGTGCGCCAGAATTTAGAACGGTGGAAACGGTCAGTTTGGCGGCCCGTGTAGCCGCCGAGTTGGGGGCGGATTGGGTAAAAGTGCCTTATGTGACCGGTTTTGAGGCGGTAGTGGCCGGCTGCTATGTGCCGGTGGTAGTGCTGGGCGGCCCCTCTAAAAATGGCCCCCGCTTCACTTTGGAGATGACCAAAGCCGCCATGCAGGCCGGAGCCGTCGGCGCTACCATTGGCCGCAACATCTGGCAGGCCGATAACCCCACCGGTATGGCCGCCGCCCTGGTCAGCATCATTCACCACAACGTTTCGGTAGATGAGGCCCTGGCTATCTTAAACCAGACACGCGGCTGAAGCCCCTCATGTAGTTTGACGACCACATTTTAGTTTTTAGCGAGGCCAGAGATTAACCTGAACCTAAAAAATATTCGCGCCCTGATTACCGACCTGGACGGCGTGCTGCTGCGAGGGGATGAAGCCCTGCCGGGTCTGACCACCCTGTTTGATTTTCTGCACCGGCGGCGCATCCCCTTTATCATTGCCACCAATAGCTCCATCAAAACCCCGGCCCAATACCGCCACAAACTGGCCCACCTGGGCGCGGCGACGGTGCGGGAAGAGAATATCCTGACCTCCAGCCTGGTCACTGCCGCCTACCTGCGCCGGCATTTTGCGCCGGGAGCGGCGGTTTATGTGGCCGGCCAGCCCAGTCTGCAAGAGGCGGTCCGCTCGGCCGGCTTTGACCTGCTGGAAGACGCCGTCCGTCCGGCGGCGGTGGTGGTAGTGGGTGGAGACCCCGACCTGACCTACAACAAGCTCAAAGACGCCGCCTTGCAGATCCAGCGCGGGGCGATGTTCATCGGCACCAACCCCGATCTGCTCTATCCCACCGAAGATGGTTTAGTCCCCGAAGCCGGGGCGATTCTGGCCGCGCTGAAAGCTGCTACCGGCGTGTCGCCCCTGATTATGGGCAAGCCGGAACGATTTTTGTTTGAGACCGCCCTGGCTTGCCTGGCGAGCCAACCCCACGAAACCATTATGCTGGGCGACCGCCTGGAAACAGACATCTGGGGCAGCCAACAGCTAGGACTAAAAACGGCCCTCATTACCACCGGGGTAGACACGGCGGCCTCCATCCCGGCCAAAAAAATCCAGCCCGACGCAGTCTTTGCCGGGCTGGATGAATTGATCGCAGCGTGGGAGAACGCCTGAGTTAATTGCTGCTGCTTTTGGGCAGGTGCGGGATCAGCCAGGAGAGGAAGGCTTCGGCAGAGCGGGTTTGCAGCAGCACTTTACCCGGCCCGGTCAGCTCAACCACCAATCCTTCACCGCTTAACAGGGTAGACTTGAGGCCGCCTACCTTGCGCACCTGGAAGCCGATTTTCTCGCTAAAGGCCACAATATGGCCGGTGTCAACCGTATACTTCTGGCCGGCGGGCAGGTCTAACTCATGCACCGCCCCGTAAGAAGAAAGGATCAGCGTGCCGCTACCGCTGGCTTTGAGCAAAATCAAGCCGCCGGAACCAAAAAAGCCCTTGGCCCCACCCCAACTGGTGTTGACCTCCACGCTGGTAGCGCAGGCCACAAACGCGCCAGACTGCACCAGCATCGCCTCACTCTGAAGCTGCATCACAAACATATCACCGGGCAGGGCCGGGGCCAGGTTAAGTTCGCCGCCCTGGGCCGGAGCTTTGTAGGTGTTGACAAAGAAGGATTCGCCGCCCAGCACCGAGCGGGCCAGCGATTTAAGAAAGCCGCCTTGCATCTTGGTCTCGATGGCGACGCCCTCGGACATGCCCAACATAGCCCCTCCTTCCACCCGGATTTCCTCGCCGGGACTGAGCTGCACTCGGGTCATTGAAAATGCGGGACGATAGAGAATTTCGGTTTGCATAGCTGATCCTTTCTGTTAGATAAATAGAGTCAGAGTAGGCTCACGGAATTTGAGCACATGCTAAACTATACTGATTTGAATTCTTAGGCGCAAAAGTAACCTTGCAATCTTGTGCCCAAACTGAGTCTGTGAAGCCCCCAAAAGTCTCAAAGACCTTTAGGGTTTAATTACAAGCCTGGGCTTGTTATGCTTGTCACTTATGGCTGCCATAAGTATAATTTCCCCGGTAAACCCTCACTTGATGAATGATCGCTATTGACCCATGCCTGAAACCAACGGCCGCCCCAAAGACTCAGAAACGCAATCGGCCCTCGGCCCGGTTGACCCGGAATTAGAATCGCTGATTGCCCCGCAGGGTTACAACCCCGACATGGTAGACGAGGTCGCAACCCTCCAAACTCCGGCCCAGCAGCGCAACGCCGCCATCCGCTTTGGGATAATCTCGCTTATTCTGTTAGCCCTGGGCTTTTGGTTCTGCACTCCGGCCAACTTTGTCAAGCCGGTGGGCCTGGATGACCCCGTCCCCTTTGAGGTAGACAAACGCCCCACCCCGCCCACTGACAAATTTTTAGAAGATACCTTTCCCCAAACGGTGGGTGATTTTAAGCGGGTGCACCTGAAAAAGGAACAACTGTTTGACGACCCCTTTGTAGGGGCTACGGTGGTACGGGCTACCTATGTTGACCCTGAGGGCAACCCGGCCGGCGTTATCATCATCCAGGCCGAATCTTACATCAACGCTCGCCGCTACCTGGAAAATTATAAGCAGATGCTGTACCAGCGGGCCACGGTGGTAGAGTGGAAAGAGCGCCTTTACATTGAGGACAATTACATTCAATGGAGCGCCCCCGATTTTGCCGACCAGGCTTACGGCCTGGCCTGGAACAACGACCGCTACTTTGTCGCCATCACCTCCCCCCTCAGCGCCACCCAGCAGGCGTTGGTTAAAGCCTTTCCCTATTGATGCCTGACAGAAAAGCCCGCCTTCACAGGGGGTTTGTATAAAAGTAGGCCGACATCCCTATGCCGCCCATTTTGCACCTCGGCCCCAGAGCCGCAGGCGCAGGTAGGGATGCGGAAACTCCCAGGGCGGTGTCATTAAGCCGAGATTGACCGGGAGGTGGCTTCATGCTATACTCTGCCGCATTTCAACAAGGAGGTTATTGATGGACGCCGTAAAATATTTATTGTCCGAAGATCGCATTCCCCGCGCCTGGTACAACATTCAGGCCGACTTGCCCACGCCTCCTCCGCCGGTGCTGCACCCCGGCACCGGCCAACCGGTTGGGCCGGATGATTTAGCCCCGCTTTTCCCCATGGCCTTGATTCTGCAAGAAGTCAGCACAGAACGGTCTATCGCCATTCCAGAAGAAATCCTGGCGGTATACCGGCAGTGGCGGCCCACTCCGCTCTACCGCGCCCGCCGCCTGGAAAAGGCGCTCGATACCCCGGCCCGCATCTATTATAAATATGAAGGGGTCAGCCCGGCCGGCTCGCACAAACCGAATACGGCGGTGGCGCAGGCTTATTACAATAAAATGGAAGGCGTCAAAAGGCTGTCTACCGAAACCGGGGCCGGGCAATGGGGTTCATCGCTGGCGATGGCCTGCGCTTTCTTTGACCTGGAGTGCAAAGTTTTTATGGTGCGGGTCAGTTATGACCAAAAACCCTATCGCCGTGCTTTGATTGAGGCTTACGGCGCTAACGTTTCGGCCAGCCCCAGCCCCGAAACCAACGCCGGCCGGGCCATTTTGGCCCAAAACCCCAACTCAACCGGCTCTTTGGGCATTGCCATCTCCGAGGCGGTTGAAGTGGCCGCCACCGACCCCAATACCAAGTACAGCCTGGGCAGCGTGCTCAATCACGTTTTGATGCACCAAACCGTCATCGGCCTGGAAGCGTTGGAACAAATGGAGCAGGCTGGCGACTACCCCGATGTGATTGTCGGCGCGACCGGGGGCGGCTCTAACTTTGCCGGCATCACCTTCCCCTTCATTGGGCGGATGTTGCGCGGCGAAAGAGAGGTCAGAATTGTAGCGGTAGAGCCGGCCGCTTGCCCCAGCATTACCAAAGGCCGTTATGCCTATGATTTTGGCGACACCGGCCACCTGACCCCACTGGTCAAGATGCACACCCTGGGCAGCACCTTTGTGCCGCCGGGGATTCATGCCGGCGGGCTGCGCTATCACGGAATGGCCCCCCTGGTAAGCCACCTGGTACAGTTAGGCAAAATTGAGCCTACTGCCGCCGAACAACTGGATACCTTTGCCGCCGGCATCCAATTTGCGCGGGCGGAGGGGATTATTCCCGCCCCAGAAGCCAACCACGCCGTGTATGGCGCCATCCAAGAAGCCCTGCGCTGCAAGCAAGAAGGCGTCAGCCGGGCCATATTGTTTAACCTGTGCGGTCACGGCCACTTTGATATGCAAGCCTATCTCGATTACGCCGCAGGCAAATTGCAAAACTACCAATACCCCGCCGAAGAGATTGCCATGGCCCTGGCCGGTTTGCCGGTGGTAGCAGGTTAATTGATAAAAAGGGTGTATCTCATTTTTTGTAGAAGCGGTATCCCTATGCCGCTTCTACCTTACCAAATAAAAGACCCTAAAGGTCTCAAAGACCTTTAGGGTCTTCATTTCCTTTCTGAGCCGGAAACCGGATGACCAATCTACCCAAACAGGCTCAAATTATCATCATCGGCGGGGGAGTGATGGGAGCCAGCGTTGCCTATCACCTGGCCCGGCGCGGCTGCCGCCAGGTGCTGCTGCTGGAACGCAGCCCTACTTTTGGCGGTGGAGCCACCGGCAAATGCGCCGGCGGCATTCGCTACCAGTTCAGCACTCAGATCAACATCCGCCTGTCGCAGATCAGCCTGCCCATGCTGGAACGCTTTGAAGCCGAAATTGGCCAGGCCATTGGCCTGCGCCGGTCTGGCTATCTTTTTTTGCTGACCGATGAAGTCCAGGTTAGGCTGTTCAAACAGCAGGTAGCCTTGCAGCACCGGCTGGGCGTTGCCACCGAGTGGCTCAGCGGCGATGAGGTGCGGCGCTGGCTGCCCCAACTGGCCGCCGAGGATGTGCTGGCGGCCACGTTTCACCCCGACGAGGGCCTGGCCGACCCGCACAGTGTGGTCAACGGCTACCTGGCAGCGGCCCGGCGGCTGGGCGTTCAGGCCCTCACCGAAACCCCGGTGAGCGGGATCACCGTCCGGGCCGGGCGGGTCTGCGGGGTGCAAACCCCGCACGGAAATGTTGCCTGCGAAGTTGTGGTCAACGCTGCCGGGCCGTGGGCCGGGGTGGTCAGCCAGATGGCCGGCGTGCCCCTGCCGGTGAGTCCCATCCGGCGGCAACTGCTCACCACTACCCCCCTGCCGGAACTGCCGCCCGACTTCCCGGTGATCATTGACCTGGCCCAGGGCATCGGCTTTCACCGTGAAGGGGCCGGCCTGCTGACCGGCATGCCCAACCCCAACGAGCCGCCCGGCTTTGACGAAAGCGTGGACGAAGCCTGGGAGATGGTGCATATGGAAGCCGCCATGAAGCGCCTGCCCCTCTTAGCCAGGGCCGGCCGGCTGGCCCATTGGGCCGGACTGTACGAAGTCACGCCTGACCATCACCCTATTTTTGGCCCGGTTCCTGATCTGGCCGGCTATTATATCGTAGCGGGATTTTCGGGGCACGGCTTTATGCATGGGCCGGTATCCGGCCTGTTGATGGCAGAGATCATTTTGGATGGCCGGGCCGCCGCCCTGGATGTGTCAGGGCTGGATTACCGGCGCTTTGCCGAAAATCGGCTCATCCGGGAGCAGAATGTGCTTTAGGAGGTGGCGCCGCATATCATCCGGGAAGCTAAACTACAGATAGCTTCTTAACGCGGCGGGGGCGCAATGCCGACCAGGAGGGTCAGCCGCTCGTTGCCCCGGTTCTCAACGCCGTGAGGTATGCCCGCCGCCGCCCACCCCACGTAACCGGCCCCTACCTCGGTCACTTCGTCGCCCACCGTGAACAGGCCGGAACCTTCAATCACGTAATAAAACTTGTCCTGGTCGCTGTGCTCATGGACGTGCTGCACCTGCCCCGGCTCCAAACAGTTGAGGCCGATCAGCAAATGATCGCCCTGAAATAGGGTGGTTTTGTAAAACTTGTCCGGCTTTGCGCCGGTGAAATCCTTATAATTAGCCAGGTTTGTCGCCATATGACGGACTCCCTTAAAAAATGGCCGGGATTAGGGGATGAGGAGAAGATTAATTTTGTCAGTCAATCAGAATTAATCCCCAAATCCGCTAAGCCCGGCTCTAGCCATCGATCAGATACGCTAAATTTCCAGTGGAATAAAATTGTCCCCATACGCCCCCAGGTTCGGGCCGAGGGCGGCCTGGTAGTTGGGACGCAGCGCCCACTCCTGGTCGCAGGCGTTGCACTTGAGGCAGCCGGCCGGCGGGCAGGCCGGGGTCAGGTCGTCGCGCAGAGCGCGGCGCAAATCCCAGGTAAAAAAGGCTTTGCTGACGCCGGTCGTCACCACTTCCCAGGGCAGCTTCTCGTCGAGTTTGCGCTCGCGCAGGTAATCCTCCTGGCTTAAGCCCTCGGCTTCCAACGCCCGCTGCCACTCCTTCAGATTGACTTTGCGCATGCGGGCCAGCACCCGGCCCAGGCGCCGGTCTCCCCGCGCCAGCACCCCTTCGACCGCAGCCCAGGCCGGGCTGTCGCTGCGCACGGTGACGCCGTTGGGATTGAGCCGCTCCTGCAAATATTTGATGCGCGCTTCCAGGGTTTCCACCGGCAGCATCGCCGCCCATTGAAAGGCAGTGTGGCTCTTGGGTACATAAGGCGTGGCGTTGATGGCGATGTGACGCGGAAAGAGCTTCCGCGCCGCCAGCACCATCTGGGCGATGGCTTCCACATCCTCTTCGGTCTCGGTCGGTTGGCCGACCATAAAATACATCTTCAACTGCGGAAAATTATACTTGGCCGCCAGTTCTACCGCATGCAAGATTTGGCCGTCGGACTGGGGCTTGTTGATTACCTTGCGCATGCGCACGCTGCCTGCTTCGGGCGCGATGGTCAAGGTTTGGTTGCCGCTTTCGGCCAGACCCTTGATGAGCGGCTCGCTGATGGGGTCAACCCGCATGGATGAAGTGGTCAAACGCGCCCCCATTTGGCGCAGTTCGATGGCAATCTGGTCAATCCAGCTATGGTCGCTGACGGCGGCGCTGACCAGCCCAATCCGGCTGCGGTGTTTGAGACCGTGGCGGGCGGCGGCCAGCACGGTATCGAGGTGCATCTCTCGCATCGGGCGATAGACGTAACCGGCCATGCAAAAGCGGCAGCCCCGGCCACAGCCGCGCGCAATCTCAATCAGGGTGCGGTCGCCAAACTCGGTGTTGTTGGTGTAAATCTGGGTCATGGTAGGCCGGGTTTCAATATCTTTTATCCATACCCGCCCCACCGGCTGCTCATAGGTGAGGCTGGGCACATACATACCGGCCACTTGAGCCAGCCGCTGGTAGGCTTCGGCGCGGGGGGCCTGGTTGACCTCCCACAGGGCGTCAACCAGCGGCGGCACAATCGCTTCCCCTTCACCGATGGCAAAGGCGTCGAAAATCTCGGCCAATGGCTCCGGGTTGGTATAGACGGCCGGGCCGCCGGCAATCAACAGCGGCCAGTTCTCGTCCCGTTGGTGGGCAAACAGGGGTATCCCGGCCTGGCGCAGCATTTGCACCACGTTAAAATAATCCATCTCAAAGGAGATGGTAAAGGCGATGGCCGCAAATTCATCCAGGGGCCGCTGCGATTCTAACGATAGGATTTCCTCGTCGCGCTCCGGGATCTGCTGGAACCCAAAAAAGACCCGCTCGCACACCACGTCGGGTTCATCGTTAAACAGGCGGTAGAGGGTGTGCAGAGCCAGGCTGCTCATCCCCACCCGGTAGCTGTTAGGCCACACCAGGGCGATGGGCAGCTTGCCGCCCCAATTCTTAAGGACAGTCCCCTCTTCCTGGCTCAATATTTTTTTAGCTTGATCAACACTGCGGTAGGTTTGTTTCATCTGTTATAGGAAGAAAACCCTAAAGGTCTTTAAGACCTTTAGGGTCTGGCTGACTTGCTAGAATTTTTATCAATAACTTTATAAAAATTATTATAACTGTGAGTAGGTAAAACGCCAAAAAAACAGCCCGGTGAAACCCACCGAGCTGTTCGCGATTTCAGGCAGTGATTTTAAGTTAGTCTAAAGCAGAGCTGCCCTGCTCACACATGTTGATCAACCAGGATGGGGTTTCCATCTGGGTCTACAGCGATAAAGCTGGCCGGCCCCGTGGTGTTCTCGTCCGCTTCTTGCTGCAACTGCACCCCCTGAGCCTTGAGCTGGCGCTGCAATTCACGGATATCGGTGAATGAGGCCAACTGCTGGGCGCTGCTGTCCCAACCGGGATTGAAGGTGAGGATGTTCTTCTCAAACATTCCTTGAAAAAGCCCAATCACGTGATCGCCGTTCTTCAGGATCAGCCAGTTTTGGGAGGCCTCCCCGGCAAAAACCTTGAAACCGAACTTCTCGTAGAAGCTCCGCGAAGCCTCAAGATCCTTGACCGCCAGGCTGATTGAAAACGCACCGAGTTCCATGCTGTACTCCTTTCAACGCAAAATAGCCTTATCTCACCGTAGGGCGGCATCCTTACACCTGCGCTGCAAGTGCAGGTGTAAGCCGCCCGCAGAGGTATAGGGATGCCTCTGCTACGGTACTCCGCTAAAACGGCAGTCCTTTAAGCCCCTGCACCCCTTTGAGCGCGGCAATCTCGCCGCTGTGGCTGGCAATGTGAACTACCATAATCGCCAGAGCATCGGCCACCGGGCGCGCGCTGCCGATCAACTCTACCTCTCGCTCCAATTCTGCCGGGGTGAGGCCGGCTATATAGGCATCGGTGGCGGCCCGCACCGAGGCGCGATAATCCAGCAAAGGCGCCAGTTGCAAGGGGGTCTGTTTGCTCTCCTCCCAGCCCTGACCGTAACCGGGCAGGCTTTTCAAGCCGACTCGCTCGGCCCAGGCTTCGGTTTGCCACACCAGGGGTTTGCCTTGTAGCACCGCCTGAATAAAGCGGTCTTCGGCCGCCAGAATGTGGATCAAGACTGCACCGATGGGGTTGGGTGTGCCCGGCGGAGTCCAGTTGAGCTGCTCATCGGTCAGATCCGTCAGGGCCGCATCACACACCCGGCGAACGGTAGCCAGTTGGCGTTGGATATACTCTTTGGCGTCCATTGTTTACCTGTTGAAGCGTAGAGTCAGGTCATTTCATTCCCGCTAAACCGCCTATCCGCCCATTTTAGAACCGATGTTCTCAACTGTCAAATGGAAGACAGGGAACGGGTCTGCCCCAGGTTTTAGGAGATCCTCAAGGTACGCTGCGCAAAAATCTTTAGGGTCTGCTTACCCAAAAATTGAGACGCACCCCGGTACGGCATGTTCAAAGTTATCCGGCAAACCTTCCCGGAAGCTTCAAGTACGCTTTGTCTCAAAATTAATGGGGGTTTGGGCCAATTCTTGACCTCAAACAGCGTTTAGCTTCCGGGAAGGTGGGACTTTGAACATGCCCTGCGCACCCCGGCAGCACACTAGGCGGCTGGGCCAATCTGTGCTAAAATCCACCTAATTTTATCCCCAGTGGAGCGACTTATGATAACCCAATCTCCGTTGACCCGGGTACCCGGCTTCCGGGCGGTCGGTGTAACCTGCGGTTTAAAACAATCAGGTAATCCAGATTTGGCCCTGATTTTAGCCGATCAACCTTGTGCGGCGGCGGCTGTCTTTACCACCAATGCCTTTAAGGCGGCCCCGGTGTTATATGACCAGGCCCTTTTGGCCCGCAGCCAGGGAAAAATACAGGCTGTGCTGATCAATGCCGGTAATGCCAACGCTGTAACCGGCGCGCAGGGCCGGCGGGATGCCGAGCAGATGGCTCGCTGGACTGAGCAAGCCTGCGGCCTGCCGCTCGACAGCGTGTTTGTGATGAGCACCGGTGTGATTGGTCAAAAATTGCCGATGGACAAAGTTGAGGCCGGTATTCGGCTGGCGCGCCAGGCGGTTGAGACGGAGGCGGGCCGCCTGGGCCAGGATGCCGTCCAGGCTATTATGACCACCGATTTGGTCCCAAAAGAAGCTTTTATTCAAACCAGGGTGGGCGGACAGGTGGTCAACCTGGGGGGAATTGCCAAAGGCAGCGGTATGATCCACCCCAATATGGCGACTATGCTCTCGGCGATTGTGACCGATGCGGCCATTACGGCCCCGGCGCTGCAAGCGGCGCTGGAGCAGGCGGTGGGGCGTAGTTTTAACCGGATTACGGTGGATGGCGATACCAGCACCAATGATACGGTAGTGGTGCTGGCTTCCGGCGCCGCCGGCCATGCGGTGATTGGCGCTCCGCAGGGCGGCGACTTTGAGACCTTTACCGCCGCTTTAGTTGAGCTTTGTACCCGGCTGGCCAGGGCGGTAGCCCGCGACGGCGAAGGGGCCACCAAGCTGGTGGAGATCACCATTCGCGGGGCGGCTTCTGAGGCGGAAGCGGAAGCGGCTGCCAAAACGGTAGCAACCTCTCCCTTAATGAAAACGGCCCTGTTTGGCAATGATCCCAATTGGGGGCGTGCTCTGGCGGCCATTGGCCGGAGCGGGGCCAGGGTTAACCCGGAGCGGGTGTCGCTGCGGCTGGGGGAGTTTCAGTTGTTGCAGCAGGGCGAACCGCTTGATTTTGATGCGGCGGCTGCGCATCACTGGCTGGCCGGGGCGGCTGAGGTAAAGTTGGTGGCCGATTTGGGGGTGGGTCAGGCTGAAGCGACCGTGTGGAGCTGCGATTTTTCATATAAATATGTAGAGATCAACGCGGAGTACCACACTTAGGGAGGGCTGCGGCCTGGCCTTAGCATGGCACAAATTGTGAGCTGGTGTTTGCTCTCAGCTTAACAGCGCCGGCAAAAATCCGCCCACAAAGGCATCGCCAAGACCAATGGTGGTGGCATTTGAGTGTTCAATATGGGGGACCGGCATACAACTTGCCCCAATGTCCGGGTTAAATTTGTCAGCCAACCAGGGTTGTCAGAGAAACCAAGAGATGATAAAATCGGTTGAGTTTAACCAATAGGGTTCAAAAAATTTTGCGGGGTTTGGTCATTACTTAAACCCAAGCCAAAATTAAACCGGCCTTGTGAAAGGACATGACGGATGACAACCAAACCGACCATACCCCCCGAAGAATACCCCCGGCGCTGGGACCAGGTACAGCAGATGATGGCGCAGCGCGGGCTGGATCTGGTGGTGGCCTATGCCGACGACCGGGCCACCTTTGGCCCGGCCCATGCCCGCTGGCTGGCCAACTTTCCGGTTCATTTTGAGCCGGTGAGCATCCTCATGCCCCGGCAGGGGCCGCCGGTGATGCTGGTTGGCCCGGAGAGCGACCAGTACGCCCTGCTGTCCGGCCGCATCCCCGATGTGCGGATTCTGCGTGAGTTTACCCACCCGGACGAGGATTACCCCTATTCCCAGATTCAAAGCCTGGCCGAGGTAGTAGACCGGCCGGACTCCATCCGGTGGGTTGGCCTGGCCGGGCGGGGGTTGATGAGCTACGATGTTTTAGCGGCTTTTCAGGCGGCTTTGCCCCAGGCCGAATGGGTAGACGTGGAAAATGCCATGTGCGACCTGCGAGCGGTCAAGTCGCAGGCTGAGCTGGCGGTAATCCGGTACGCTTATCAAATTGCTCAAGTTGGCTTTGAGGCGGCGGTGCAGACCATCCAGGTGGGTGTGACCGAGCGGGAGATTGCGGCTGAAATTGAGGCGGCCATGCGCCGGGCCGGAGCCGAAGGGACGGGGATTGATACGATTGTCGCCTCCGGGCCTCACTCGCGGCCTATTTTGGCTCGCTCCACCTTCCGACCAGTTCAAAACAATGAGATTGTGCTGCTGACCATTGCCCCTCGATACGAGGGGTATCACGCTGCCATTGGCCGGCCGGTGCTGGTGGGCCAGCCGGGGCAAGAAATTGAGCAGGCGCTGGCCGTGGCCTGCCAGGCCCAGGAAGCCTGTTATCAGGCCCTTCGGCCTGGTATCGAAGGGCGGGCGGTGGAGGCTATAGGCCGAAAAATTGTTGGGGAGGCCGGCTTAGGCCCCTATTTTCTCTATTCCGGGGTTCACAGCCTGGGGGTGATTGAGTTTGAGCCGCCCATTTTTGGGCCAAGCAGCGCGGCCACCCTGAAGCAGGATATGATTATCTCGATTGACATCCCCATGTTTAACGCTCCCTGGGGCGGCCTGCGGATTGAGGACGGCTACCTGATTACGGCCAGCGGGGCCGAACGGCTGCACCAAACGCCCTGTCGGATTCAAAAATAGCAAGTCCGGTCTGAAGGAAACTCTCGTTTACAGAATCTTGCTCAAAAAAGCTCGTGTGCGCTCGTGGTGGGGGCTGTCAAAGAATTTGGCGGCCGGCAAATCTTCCAGGATGGCGCCGGAGTCCATAAAGATAATGCGGTCGGCCACCTCACGGGCAAAGCCCATCTCGTGCGTCACCACAATCATGGTCATGCCGCTGGTAGCCAGGTCTTTCATCACTTCCAGCACTTCCTTGATCATCTCAGGGTCCAGAGCCGAGGTTGGCTCATCAAAAAGCATCAACTTGGGGTCCATGGCCAGCGAGCGTGCAATTGCCACCCGCTGCTGCTGCCCGCCGGAGAGTTCAGCCGGGTAGGCGTCAGCTTTTTCCGGCAGGCCGACCCGCTCCAGCAACTGCCGGGCTTTGGCTTCGGCCGCCGTTTTGGGCAGGCGCAGAACGTGAATTGGGGCGATGGTAATATTTTCCAGGGCCGTTTTATTCTGAAACAGATTGAACTGCTGAAAGACCATGCCAATCTCGCGCCGGGGCACATGCTGCTTACGCGGCGGTGTATCGTGGATTGAAACCCCGTTCACCCAAATTTTGCCTTTTTGAATCGGTTCCAGGGCGTTGATACAGCGCAAAATGGTGCTCTTGCCGGAGCCGCTGGGTCCAATAATAACCAGAACTTCGCCCGTCGCCACTTCCAGGTTAATATCGCGCAAAACTTGAAAATGGTCAAACCACTTGGAAACCGACTCACACTTGACCACTACGCGCCGTCCTTTTTTCAATCACCGCCACCGCCCGTGACAGTCCATAGGCAATTAGAAAATAAACGAGGGCCACAAAAACATTGGGGGCCAGGGTTCTAAACGTGGCGGCGCTGACTCGATTGGCGGCATGGGTTAATTCGGCATAGCCAAAAACCGAAACCAGCGAAGAATCTTTGATCAGCGATATGAACTGCCCGGCCAGGGCCGGGGAGATACGGCGGATGGCCTGGGGCAGAATGATCAACGTCATGGCCTGAAAACTGGTCATCCCCACCGAAAGCGCCGCCTCGCGTTGTCCCCGCGCCACCGATTGGATGCCTGCCCGCACAATCTCTGCCACATAAGCCCCGGTAAAGACCCCCAAGCCCAGCACTAACGGTAAAGTTTGAGAGCGCCCAAAAAGTGGCCCCAGGCCAAAATAAAAAATGATCAATTGAATCAGGAGGGGCGTATTACGGATGGCTTCGACATAAGCTGCGGCTATTCCGGCCACCAGGCGCATCCGCGAAACCCGCATTGCGCCGGTAATAATGCCAATCACAAAAGCCAGCACCAGGGATTGGATAGAAATGATCAAGGTGTTTTGCATGCCGGTGAGGAAGATGGTCAGATAAGGAAAGACGCTAGTCTGCCAGACTAGGGGGTCAAACAATTCTCTGAGGATATATTCCATAACGAGGCGTCCCCTTTGGACACCCGGTTTCCAGCTTTAAAAAATGGGTAGAAACCGGGCGTCGCTAAATATCTATTCTAAAAACTTACTCAACCACCACGTCTTTCAACCACTCACCCTTTTCAAACCAGCGGCGGTAAGATTCATGGTAGGCGTCCGAGTCAACGTAGCTGTCGAGGAAGGTGTTGGTCCATTGCAGCAGGTCAGACTCTCCGGCCCGGATTGGGACTCCATACTTTTCGGAGGTAAAAGGCTCCAGCAGGGCATAAACGCAGTCTTTATGGAGTTGAGCCTGGACGGCAATCAGCGATTGATCATAGACAAAGGCATCGGAGCTGCCGTTGCACACATCCAGGGTAGCCTCGTTGCCGCCTTTCATAGGGCGGATGGTGGCCGTTTTAAAAGTTCGCTGCGCGGCGATGTCGCCCGTAGTGCCCTGTTCGGTCACAATAATGATGTCGGCCTTGTCCAGGTCGGCATAGCTTTTGACCGCGTCTTTGTGCTTCATATTGACCAGCACCGCCTGGCCTGAGGTAAAATAGGGCCTGCTAAAGTTGACGGCCAGCGCCCGCTCCGGGGTGATGGTCATCCCGGCAATGATCATATCAATCTGGCCGGCTCCCAGGGCCGGAATAATCGCATCAAAATCTTTGAAGTCAACTACTTCCAGTTCGACCTTCA
>CAZDMM010000049.1:0-19216 GCA_964505845.1 uncultured Caldilineaceae bacterium | reverse complement strand
ACTGTCTGCTTTAACTGCGAGAGCGCCTGTGGCTTGCTGGCCTACGTGGACAAAGAGACGCTGGAGGTACAAAAATTCGAGGGCAACCCGCTCCACCCCGGCAGCCGGGGCCGCCTATGCGCCAAAGGCCCGGCCACCCTCAACCAGATGACCGACCCGGAGCGCATCCTTTACCCGCTCAAGCGCAGCGGGCCGCGTGGTGAAGGCCAGTGGCAGCGCGTCACCTGGGATGAAGTACTGGATGACATTGCCGGGCGGATGCGCCAGGCCATTCTCGAAGAGCGTCACAATGAGATCATGTACCATGTGGGGCGGCCCGGCCACGACGGCTATATGGACCGGGTCATTCAAAGCTGGGGCGTGGACGGCCACAACAGCCACACCAACGTTTGCTCCGCCTCGGCCCGGCTGGGCTACTTTTTGTGGTCCGGCTTTGATCGCCCCTCGCCCGACTACGCCCACGCCCGCGTGATTTTGCTCATCAGCAGCCACCTGGAAACCGGGCACTACTTCAACCCCCACGCCCAGCGGATTATCGAAGGCAAAATGGACGGAGCCAAGCTAATCGTGCTCGACCCGCGCCTGAGCAACACCGCCTCCCTGGCCGACCACTGGCTGCCGCTCTGGCCCGGCTCCGAAGCCGCCGTGCTGCTGGCCATCGCCAATTATCTGATCCAAAATAACCTGTACGACCGGGAGTTTGTCCGCCGCTGGGTCAATTGGGAAACCTATCTCAAAGCCGAGCGGCCCGCCTGGGAAGTCACCTTTGACAATTTTGACCGGGCGCTCAAAGAAATTTACGCGCCCTTCAGCCCGGAGTTTGCCGCCCAGGAGAGCGGCCTCTCGCCCGAACAGATTCTTGAAGCAGCCAAAGTCGTGGCCGGCTGCCAGGGCCGGCTGGCGGCCCACATCTGGCGGGCGGCGGCCAGCGGCAACCTGGGCGGCTGGCAGGTGGCCCGCTGCCTCTTCTTTCTCAACGTGCTGACCGGCTCGGTGGGCGTGCCAGGCGGCACCAGCGGCAATGTCTGGAACAAATTTGTGCCGCCGCCCTTCGATATGCCCCCGCCGCAAAAGAAGTGGAACGAACTGCTCTTTCCCAAAGAGTGGCCGCTGAGTCACTACGAGATGAGCTTCTTATTGCCTCATTTCCTGCTCCAAGGGCGGGGCAAGCTGGATGTTTACTTTACCCGCGTTTACAACCCGGTCTGGACCAACCCCGACGGCTTTACCTGGCTCAAGGCGCTGCGCGACGAAAATCTCATCAAGTGCCACGTGGCCCTGACCCCCACCTGGAACGAGTCGGCCTGGCTGGCCGACTACGTGCTGCCCATGGGCCACGCCGGGGAGCGCCACGATTTGATGAGCCAGGAAACGCAGGCCGGCATGTGGCTGGCCTTCCGCCAGCCGGTGCGCCGCGTGGCGATGGAAAAGCTGGGCCAGCGGGTCAAATTTACCTATGAAGCCAACCCCGGCGAAGTCTGGGAGGAGGACGAGTTCTGGCTGCAACTCTCCTGGCGGCTTGACCCAGACGGCTCGCTGGGCATCCGCCAACATTTTGAAAGTCCCTACCGGCCTGGCCAGTGCATTACCGTTGAGGAGTATTACCGCTGGATTTTTGAACACAGCGTCCCCGGCCTGGTTGACGCCGCCGCCAAAGAGTTTATGACCCCGCTGGAGTACATGCGCAAGTACGGCTGCTATGAGGTGGCGCGGGAGAATTATGTACCGTATGAGCAATCCGTGTTTCAGCAGGGGAGCGGAGGAGCACGCCGCTTCCGGCGCGCCGAAGGGCGGGAGCAGGGGAGAAGCAGTTCTCCCCCCTCTCCCAAGGGGAGAGGGGCCGGGGGTGAGGGCGAAGATATGCCAGCAGGTTACTCCGTTGATGAAATGAATCGCATCCTGCACAACGGCCAAGCCGTCGGCATCCTAATTGACGGCGAAGCCAAAATCGGCTTTGACACGCCCAGCCGCAAGCTGGAATTTTACCAGCCGGTCATGGCCGAGTGGGGCTGGAGCGGGCCGGAATACAGCCTGCCCTACTACCTCAAAAGCCACGTCCACCCCGATAATATTAACCGAGAGGCCGGGGAAATGTTGTTATTACCCACCTTCCGCCTGCCGACTTTGATTCACACCCGTTCCGCCAACGCCAAGTGGCTGGTCGAAATCAGCCACAAAAACCCGGTCTGGCTGCACCCGGAAGACGCCGGGCGGCTGGGGGTAGACACGGATGACCTGGTCAAAGTGGAAACGGAAATCGGCTCATTTGTCAGCAAAATTTGGGTCACGGAGGGGCTGCGCCCCGGCATTGTAGCCATGAGCCACCACCTGGGGCGCTGGCGGCTCACCGAGAGCGGCAGCCTCAATCCCGGCGCGTCGGCCCTGGTTAAGCTGCAAGAACAGGGCGACGAATTTTCCATGCGACAACTGCACGGAGCCACGGCCTATAAATCATCCGACCCCGACACCGCTCGCATCTGGTGGCAGGATGTGGGCGTGCCGCAAAACCTCATCCACGCCGTTCACCCCGACCCGGTCAGCGGCATGCACTGTTGGCATCAAAAGGTCAAAGTGAGCAAAGCCGGCCCGGATGAGCGGCACGGCGATCTCACAGTGGACACCGCCAAGTCTATACAAATTTACCGCGAGTGGCTGGCCTTAACCCGCCCGGCCCCCGGCCCCGGCGGGCTGCGCCGTCCGCTGTGGTTCAAGCGGCCGCTCAAGCCTGACAAGACAATGTATTACTTGGCTGAAGTAATCCAAAAATAATTATGTCAAAAGCAAGCGACGAGATGTTTCCATCCTTAAAAAAGAAAACCGCGCCATCGCCCATTGTAAAACTTAACACCAAACGGAAGATTGCTTTTGGCTGGTACGGCGGCAAGTATTCCCATTTAGAGTGGTTGCTCCCACTGCTGCCCACCTGTCATCACTATTGCGAGCCTTTCAGCGGCTCGGCGGCGGTGCTACTTAACCGAGACCCCTCGCCTGTGGAAACGTACAACGACCTTGATGGCGAGATTGCCAATTTTTTTCGGGTCTTGCGCAATGACCCCGAGCGCCTCATCCGGGCAATTGGCCTGACCCCCTTCTCGCGGGAAGAGTTTGCTACCGCTTGTGAGATTGATTCCACTTTACCGCTGTTGGAGCGAGCCAGGCGTTTTTATGTCCGCGCCCGCCAAGTACGGACAGGATTGGCTCAAACGGCCAGCCTGGGGCGCTGGGCCAACTGTAAAAACACCAGCCGGGCCGGTATGGGCGGGGCGGTATCACGCTGGTTGGGCGCTGTACGAGATTTGCCGGAGATTGCCGAGCGGCTGCTGCGGGTACAGATTGAGAACCGGCCTGCCATCGAGGTTATCCAACTTTACGACTCGCCCACCACTCTCTTTTACTGCGACCCGCCCTATGTTCACGCCACTCGGGGCGATAACAATGCCTACAGCTACGAAATGACCGATGAGGAGCACCGCGAGTTAGCCGAAGTGTTGAACTCCATCCAGGCGATGGCAGCCATTTCAAATTATGACTGCGATTTGATGAATGAACTCTATCCACCCCCAAAGTGGGCCAAATTTATCAGCGAAGAACGCACCAACCACAGCACCAAAGACAAGCGAGTTGAGGTTTTGTGGATGAATTACAACCTTAACCCCGCGGAGCCTCAGCCAATGTTACCAGGAATTAATGTTAGCTGAACCCGAAAGCGCCGTCAGCCAACCTTTGAAAGAGCTTTTTTTGGCGTTGCGTCAGGCTGCGGAGACAGACGAGTAGGGGCGAACTACTGAGACTGGGGGGAGTCTCATGCTTCAAATTCAACTGCTGGGCGATTTTGGCCTTTCTTATCAGGGCCAGCCGGTACAAGGCTTTGATAAACCGCGCCTGCAATCGCTCCTGGCCTATTTGCTGTGGCATCGTGACGCACCCCAATCACGCCAGCATTTGGCCTTCCTTCTCTGGCCCGACTCCTCGGAAGCCCAGGCTCGGACCAATCTCCGTAAATTGTGGCACCGGCTCCGCCAGACCCTCCCCGACGCAGACCGCTTTCTGGAGGCAGATGTCCAGACAATCCAGTGGCGATTGGATGCGCCTGTAAGCGTAGACGCGCTTGAGTTTGAACAGGCCGCCCGGCAAGCGTCGTCCATCACCGCCTGGCAAGAAGCGATTGCCCTGTATCGGGGCGACCTTCTGCCAAATTGCTACGATGATTGGCTTTTAGCCGAACGCGAGCGCCTGCGGCAGCTACTCAGTGAGAGCTTGGAACGGCTGGCGCTTCTGCTTGAGGCCAAACGCGATTATCGCCTGGCCATTAGTTATGCCCAACACCTGCTCCGGCATGACCCGCTGCGTGAAGAGACCTACCGGCTGTTGATGCGCCTGCATGCCTTGAGCGGCGACCGGGCCGGGGCGGTGCGGGTCTATCAAACCTGCGTTGCCGTTTTAAAACGGGAGTTGGAGGTCGAAATCAGCCCGGCGACTCGCACCGCCTATGAGCAGGTGATGAAGTTAGAGGCAGCAGCAGTCCCGGCGGTCAGCCCCCCGCTCCAGCCTCGCCGTCACAATCTACCCTTCCAATTGTCCAGTTTTATTGGCCGCGAGCGCGAGATAGCCCAGCTCAAACGCTGGCTGCTGCAAACCCGCTTGTTGACCCTGACCGGACCGGGCGGGGGCGGGAAAACACGGCTGGCCTTGCAAGTGGCCGGGGAACTGGCGGGAGAGATGAAAGATGGGGCCTGGGTGGTGGAACTGGCTGCCCTGTCCGACCCGGCGCTGGCTATTCAAGCGGTGGCTCATGCCCTGGGGGTGCAGGAACAACCCAGCCGGCCGCTGCCGGACACGCTGGCCGATCATCTGCAAATCAAAGAATTATTGCTAATACTGGACAACTGTGAGCACCTGCTGGCTGCCTGCGCCCAATTGAGCCAACTCTTGCTGCGTTCATGCCCTGGGATACGAATTCTGGCCACCAGCCGGGAACGGTTGAATGTGCCGGGCGAGACCGTCTGGCCGGTGCCGCCTCTTTCTCTACCCGCCTCGCCTCATCTAGCCCTCGATACTCTGCTTCAGTCTGAAGCGATTCGCCTCTTTGTAGAGCGGGCGGCGGCGGCGCTGCCCACCTTTGCCCTCACCCCGCCAAACGCAGCGGCAGTAGCCCACATTTGCCAACGGCTCGAGGGTATCCCTTTGGCGATTGAACTGGCGGCGGCGCGGGTGAGGCTGTTGACCCCGGCCCAGATTGCCAGCCGCCTGGATGATTTGTTTCAACTGCTGGGGCACGGCAGTCATGTAGCTCCACCCCGCCAGCAGACCTTGCGGGCGACGATGGATTGGAGCTACGCTTTGCTCTCCCCAAAGGAGCAAACCGTGTTTCGCCGACTGGCGGTGTTTGCCGGCGGGTTTACCCTGGCGGCAGTCGAAGGGGTCTGCCCGGATGAAGGCGAAAGGATGAAGGCGAAAATTCATCCTTCTGATATCTTAGAGGGGATTTCACAATTAATTGACAAGTCCCTGATCGTGGCCGACATGCAGGGCGGTGAGGCGCGGTATCGCTTGCTGGAGCCGATCCACCAGTATGCGGCCGAGAAGTTGCGCGAGTCCGGGGAGTTGGAGCAGGCGCAAGCGCGTCACAGCCTGTTCTTTTTGCATTTTACCGAGGAAACCGAGCCAAAGCTAAAAGGAGCGGAACAGATAGCCTGGTTGAACCGGGTAGAAATGGAACACGACAACCTGCGGGCGGCTCTGAGCTATGCTCTGGCGACAGGAAAGGCCGAATTAGGTCTACGCTTTGTCGTCGCGCTCAATTCGTTTTGGCAACTGCGCGACTATTTGAGCGAGGGGCGGGCCTGGACGGAGCAAGCCCTGGGGCAAAACTTTAGACCGGAGCGGGCTGAATTACGCGCCCAAGCCTTGAACGCGCTCCTGCATCTGGCGGTAATGCAGGGAGATTATACCACGGGAAAGCTCCTGGCTGACGAGAGTTTAGTCATGTTTAGTGAGTTGGGGGATAAACAGGGTATCGCCGATACTCTGAAATACCTGGGCAACATTGCCTGGCATCAAAGCGAATACGGAACGGCTCAAACTTTACTGGAGCAAGGCCAGGCTTTATTCCAAGAAGTGGGAGACAGGTTAGGCATGGCCGATAGCCTGCATTACCTGGGTCACGTGGCGTTGGATCAAGGAAACTATGAACAAGCCAACGCTTTTTTCCGAGATAGCCTATCCTTATTTCGGGAAATAGGTCACGCCGAGTCAATCGCCACCCTGGTGGGCGACGTGGGCCTCCTGGCCTATTTAGAAGAAGATTATGCCACCGCCCGCTTATTTTTTGCCGAAAGTTTGGCGCTTTTTCAGGCCACCGACAGCAAGGATGGTACAGCCATGTCGCTGCACCGGCTGGGCGATGTGGAGCGGTGCGAGGGCGATGATACCGGGGCTGAAACGCTCTATAACGAGAGCCTGGCTCTTTTTCAACAGACCGGGCGAAAGGTCTTTATCGCCAATATCCGGCACAACCTGGGCTATATTGCCCAACACCGCCACGATTATGCCCTGGCTGCCACTTACTTTAAGGAGAGCCTGAGCCTGTTTCGAGACATTGGCGACAAAAAGGGCGTGGCCGAGTGCCTGATGGGTCTGGCCGGCCTGATCTGCGCCCAAGGCCATCCCCACCAGGCGGCCCGACTGTTTGGGGCGGCGGAAGCCTTGCGGGAAGCGGTTGGCTCGGTGCTGTGGCCGGCCAATCGCCTGGAGTACCAGCGTAATCTGGCCGCTTTGCGGGCACAGCTTGATGAGGACTCTTTGGCCGCCGCCTGGGCAGACGGGCGGACCATGACGATGGAGAGGGCGATAGAGCAGGCTTTAAGGTACAGCTCTATGGAGAGCCTTCGTAATTGAGCAAATCCTCATAACCTATCTAAAAAGTAGGGTGGCATCCCTATGCCGCCCGCTCCGTGTAGGGATGCGGAGTTACTCCCCCTCAAAGCAGCGCATCCGGCCAAATCTCCTGCACAAAATTCTCAATTTGCGGCTCATTTGGGACGGTTGTGGTAAGCGGCTCATCCTGGCCCTGCATTTCAGCCCACAGGCGACGAGCGTTATTTTTAACGATATATTCACTGGCAGGATGCGGCGCGATATAGGCCAGCAGGGGTGCGGCCCGGTGCCGCTGACCTTCCCGGATGAGGTGGCGGGCCAGACCCAGCAGCGCGGAGACGGTTTGAGGCTGGGTCTTGATCTCCAAGGAGATTTTGAGGGCGGTTAAAAAATAGCGTTTAGACTCTTGATACTCGGCCAGCGCCCAGGTGATCTGGCCCAGGTGATCCAGGGTCAGGGCCTGTCCAAAACGCTCGCCAATGTCGTTGAAGATATCCAGGCTTTCCAGGCAGAACTGGCGTCCTGTTTCCGCCTGGCCCAGCCGCCATTTGACCAGCCCCCAATGGGTCAGACTGAAGGCCAGGGCAAAAAGGTGATTGTCAGCTCGAAGCAATTCAAGCCCATTTTCCAGAAGTTGTTCAGCCTGGCTGTAATCTTCCAGCAGGTAGGCCAGGCGTCCCAGGCAACTGTATTGCAATCCCATGGCAAAATTCATGTTTAAACTTTGACTAACGGCCAGACTCTCTTCGTGATATCGCCAGGCAACTTGATAATTGCCCAAATTCGCTTCCGTTAGACCCAGATGCGTTAAGCAGAGAAACGTTACAATCATACCGTTCGTTTGTTGACTGATGGCCAGGGCTTGCTCCAGATATTGCTTGGCTGAGTCATAATGGCCAACATACCAATCAATCAAGCCAAGTTGATAAAGTGAAATGGTTCGAGGCCACTGTGTGCCCGAGAGGGTTTGCTCCGTCATGGATAAAACCTGCCGTAGCAATTCTTGAGCCTGCGCAAAATGGCCCAATCGTAAGGTGAACCAGCCTTGCCAGGCCAGAAGGCAGCTATAGATTTCACCGATTTCGCTATAGCCGGTAAACATCGTCTTTCTTTCTTGATAAATAGGATAGAGCCTGGCCGCCGCCTGCTGAAACAACTCAAACCCTTCTCTATAGCGGCTACTAATCTCGTAAAGTTCCCCCAGCCCCAGGTGAATTTTGAGCAGACCTTGCGCTCTCCCTTGCTCGACCGCCCAGGTCCAGGCCAGGCGGATATTGTTGATTTCAACATCCCAGTCAATGAGTGACTTTGTAAAATCACGCTGCTTATCCATATCTCGCTGTTGGACATAGTCGGCAAAGAAAGTGCAGTGGCGGTCTTTGGTCACTTCGTATTCGGCCGGATCAGCCATCAGCTTTTCCAGGGCGTACTCGCGTAAGCGCCCGTGCAGACTATACCGGCCCCCTGTTTCCTGTCGTACCAGCGAATGAGCGACCAAGTTGGCCAGCGTTTGGACCGTCGCCCCGGCCACTTGCACCGCCGCTTCCAGGGTAAAGCCGCCGGCAAACACCGCCAACTTTTGGTAGACGGCCTGCTCTTCCGCCGACAAAAAGCCCCACGAATAATTAAAGACTGCCCGCAGGCTGGTCTGCCGTTCGGGAACACTGCGGGTTTTGGTGGCCAGAAAATCCCGGTTGTGTTTGATTTCGTGGACAATCTCACGGCACGACAGCCCGCGCACCCAGGCAGCCGCCAGTTCGATCCCTAACGGCATGCCCTCTAACAAGCGGCAGATCTGCACTACGTGCGGCAGTTCCACGGCCAGATCAAAGCCCGCCGACACCCGTTGGGCGCGCTGGGCAAAGAGCTGCACGCTATCAAAAGTTTCCAGGCCGGGGATATTGCTCTCAGGATAGGCCAATCCCCAGAGATCAAAAATCCACTCTTCAAAGAGGTTCAAGCCCTGCCGCGAGGTGACCAGCAGCTTCAGGCCCGGCGCCTGGGCCAGCAGTTCGATCACCAGGCTAACGTAGTTGAGCAGGTGCTCAAAATTGTCCAGCACCAGCAGCAGGCTCTTCTCACGTAGGGCGCTCAAGAGTTGGGTTTGAGGCGAGGTGCTGCCCGTAAACTGTAGCCCCAGCGCCGCGCCGATGGCCAAAACTACCGGGTTCGATCCCGGCCCGCCCGCCCCCACCGTAGAGCTAACCGACCCCAGCGGCACAAAGTAGATACCATCTCGAAAAGGGCTGCCGGGCTGTAATTGGTCAAAGGCGACCCGCTGGGCCAGGCGCGTTTTACCCATCCCACCTGGCCCGGTGATGGTCAGGAGCCGGCACTCCGGCCTGACCAACAACCCGGCAATTTGAATTTGTTCAGCCTGACGACCCACAAACGAGGTTGTGGCTGCCCGCAGGTTATTTGGCGGCAGCGCACTGGATTCGACCGGCGTCGGTTCAACCTGAATTGTCTGAGGAATTTTCCACTCACCGCCGCGGATGGCTTCGGCCAGCGCCTTTGTCTCCGGCGCAGGTTCGACCCCCAACTCCTCGGCCAGCAAGCGGCGACATGCCTCAAACTGAGCCAGGGCGGCGGTGCGCTGGCCGCTGGCGGCCAATAGTTTCATCAATTGTCGGTGCCCGGCTTCGTGCCACGGCTCCAAAGTCAACAAGCGTCGGGCCGCCTCAACGCCCTCTCTAAACCGGCCCTGTTCCAGCGCCTCTTCGGCCACGCGCTCCAACACCCTCAGCCCCAATTGGCGATAGCGTTCTCGTTCAACCAGCAGCCACTCTTCAAAAGCCAGCGCCTCTGGCACGTGGAAATCGTCCAGAAAGTCGCCACGATAGAGGTTAGCTGCGGCCTGTAAATTGGTATCGCTACTGGCAGCGCTTTCTAAGACGGCTACATCCAGCCAGACGTTGACTTCACCATCAAGTTCAATCGAGTCACGGGTGGTAACGAACAGAGTGCCGACCCACTTGCGCAGTTGGCTCAAAGTGGCCCGCAAATTGGCGCGGGCTGCCTCCTCCGGCATCTCGCCCCACAACAGGCCGGCCAGCGCCGCCCGCGAGCGAGGCTGCCGGGTAATGGCCAGGTAGATTAACAACGCCTGCCCCTTGATCGAAGTGAAGCCCAATAAAGGCTGACCGTTGCGCTCAAAGGATGGTTTTCCCAACAGGCTCAGTCGCACTTCATCTGGCATAGCTCCCCCTCTGAGTTATCCCCGATTCCGCTGAATTTACGCTGGATTCACGTTGAATTTACGGCTCCATGTTATTTTACACCATATTACGATTTTCGGAACAAGTTTTATCAAATTCTTAGATAACTATTGGCAGCAGGAGCAAGAAACTGCTCAGGGAACACTCCAAGCAACGCTTTGGGAACGCCCTGGCTGCTAAACTGGTTTCAAGAGCGGGACGATGAAAAATTTTTTTCAGCTATTTCTCGGTTTGTTCGGCATGACAGCCATCTTTATTGCCTCGCTGCACCTTGCTAGCATGGATAGCGAGGACCGTTTTTATGCCACCTTGTTTGCGGCTTACGGGGTGGCCCTGCTCGGGTGCATAAAAGATATTGAACGTAAAAGCATGCTTGTTTATTTTCTGGCGCTCACCTTCCTGGCCGGTGGGCTGGCGCGCCTTGTTTCTGTGGCCGCCGTGGGTTTACCCAATACCTTTTTTGTCGCAATGACCGTGCTTGAATTGCTCATCCCTTTCTGGGTGGTGTTCATGCAGTCACGCATTTCAAAGGAACTGCCATAAGGTATTTGAAGCCAGGCCGCTAGCCGAGTGGGCAGAGAAAAGGAAGAGGGCAATGTTGATCAATACTTATTACCTGGAGAAATACGCCGAAATGCGGCAAAAGGAAATGGCGGAGGCCGCCCGTTTAGAACAGCTTATCCACGAGGTTAAAGGCCAACAGCCTAAGGTGCGGTCTCAATTGACCTGGCAGGTGGGTGACTGGCTGATTGGCCTCGGCCACCGGTTGAAACAGGATACCAGGAGCAGATTTGATCCGCTCAACCTGGATTAACAAATCCAGGCCCGTAACCGCCGGATGTGGCAACGCCGCAGGAGCAAAATTTGATAAAGGAGGTGCTTAATGAAGATGGATCTCAAAACGATGCTCTATATTCAGAGTGAGACCGAATTTGGTCGAGCCAGAAACAAAGGTTTCTGGGACAGCAAGCGCAGCCTGGCAACGGGTCGGCAGCCTCACCTGCTGCCCTTTGACGAGGCGATCCAAGGATTACAAACTACGCCGGCCGTTAATCTGGGGCTTCAAGAGGTTCCCTTGAAAAATATTGTAGGCAGCGTGGGGCGCTGGCAGGATTTTACCCGCCACTTTATGCCCCGCCGGAGTGACGAACGGGACAAAGAGCGCTGGCGAACCATCTATACCCTGGCGGTCTCCGGCGCAGGTTTTCCACCGGTGGAAGTTTATCAAATTGGCCCGATTTACTTTGTCCAAAATGGGCATCACCGAGTTTCGGTGGCCCGCTATTTAGGCTGGCTCACTATTCAAGCTTACGTGACCGCCTTACCCCCACCCCTCATTGGAAATGCGGATGTGGTGGGGCAACCACAGCGGTGGAAAGGAGTCAACCAATGATTTCACTCAAACTAAATGGGATAACAAAGGGCCTCACCCCCGACCCGCTGATAGCGCGACTAATGCTGCATCACCACGAGGTCTTTCACTTGCCGGTAGCCGGCCAGAGCCTCAAGGTGGTGTCGGGAGTGGCCTGGGTCACGGTCAACGGGCGGGATATTTTCCTGGCCCCTGGTGAGAAGCACTGGCTACCCTCCCAGGGTGATGCCGCCCTGGTTTCAGCCCTGGGCCGCCAGCCTCTGATTCTGGAAGTGTTTGGGGCTGTGTTGCCAAAGGAAGGAGGTGGTATTTATCGTTTGTAACTTAGTCACCTAAAAATTGGTAAAAGTGGTCGCACATGTCTTAAAACAGCGCAACCACGTGGTGTAATTCCAAAATTATTATTCATAAAAAGCAAAGGATAAACTATAATGACAACTACAAATGGTTATGCTCATCCCGAAGTTCTGGTTGAGACTTCCTGGGCGGCGGCCCATCTGAACAGCCCCAAAGTTCGGCTGGTGGAAGTGGATGTGGATACCACCGCCTACGATGCCGGCCATATCCCCGGCGCAGTGGGCTGGAACTGGAAAAAAGATACCCAACAAACCATTCAGCGCGATATTCCTAACCAGGCCGATTGGGAGGCGCTGCTCTCTCACAGCGGCATCACCCCGGAGACAACCCTCATCTTTTACGGCGACAATCACAACTGGTTTGCCGCCTTTGCCTTTTGGCTGGCTAAAATGTATGGACACGCCAACGTGCGGCTGATGAACGGCGGGCGCAAGAAATGGGTGGATGAAGGTCGCCCCTTGACTACAGTCAAACCTACCATCGTCCCCACCCAGTACCAGGCTAAAGCGCCGGATTGGAGTCTGCGGGCTACCCGTGATTTGGTGGGACAGTACGTAGCTCAAAACCATCATCGCGCCCTGGTAGATGTCCGTTCGCCCCAGGAATTTAGCGGCGAACTGCTGGCCCCGGAGCATCTGCCCCAAGAAGGAGCGCAGCGAGGCGGGCATATCCCCGGTGCGGCCAACATCCCCTGGAGTATGGCCGTCAAAGAGGATGGCACTTTTAAATCGAGAGATGAGTTGGCGGTGCTTTACGGCGGTAAGGGCATTAACGCCGATAAAGAAATCATCGCCTACTGCCGCATCGGCGAGCGTTCCTCGCACACCTGGTTCGTGCTCAAATATCTGTTGGGTTGCCGGCACGTGCGCAATTACGATGGCTCGTGGACGGAGTGGGGCAGCCTCATCGGTGCGCCGATTGAGAAGGGGTAAGGAGTACCTGGAAGGGTCGAGGGGTGGAAGGTTGGAAGGCTGTCTAAAGCAGTCTCCACCCTTCCACCCCATGCACTGATCCTAGGTTGAATTCCCATCTGGATGGGGTATAATCAGTGACTACATCTCAAATAGTTCGGACAAAATTGTTGGGCATCAAGTTTTCCGTTTTAAAGCAGAAAGCTTTTTTAGGGGTTAAATAACCATGTCGGAAGCGCACCATCTGGCCGAAGCCCTGACCCGCCACTTTGTTGGGTCAACGATGGGAGCTTTTATACCGTTTGAAGCCGCCACTGCCGGGCTGACCCCGGCCCAGGCTGCGGCTGTGCCCGCGCCGCGATTCAACAGCGTCTGGGCTGTGGTCAATCACGTTTGGTTTTGGCAAGAAACTCTGCTGCGCCTGCTGCGAGACCAACCGGCCCACCACGAAATTCTGGGCGCTTCCGATTCAAGCGGCTGGCCGGCGGCGGGCGACTCCAACGATGAAGCCGGCTGGCAAACTGCCCGGCAGCGCGCCCTGGAGGTTAACCTGACTCTGGCCGGTGAGGTGGCCCGCCTGTCTGAGGTCGAGATGGTGGAGATATTGGCAGCCTGGTCGTCTCCCAAATATCGCGCCATTCAAAGCATCATTGCTCACAACAGCTATCACACCTGCGAGATTATCAGTATTCGTCACTTACTAGGGTGGTGGGTGGAAGGGGATTGAGTAAGCGTAAAGCGTATTGCGTGTTCCGTCTCAACTACAGCTACGCAGTACGCTTTACGGAACACCCAACACGTTGTGACGAATTTAAATCTTGGAACTATCTGAACTACCCCCAGGAGGTAACCCCATGCTGCTGCGTTACTTTTTTGACCAAAAACTGGCCCACGCTTCTTACCTGGTGGGCTGCCAGGCCACCGGGGAGGCCATTGTGATTGATCCGGGCCGCGACATCGCACCTTACCTGGCTGCTGTCAGGGCCGAGGGTTTGTGGCTGGCGGCGATCACCGAAACCCACATCCACGCCGATTTTGTCTCCGGGGCGCGAGAGTTAGCCGCCCGCACCGGGGCCACCCTGTACCTCTCAGACGAGGGCGGCGACGCCTGGAAGTACCAATACGTTTCCGCCTATCGCCACCGGCTGCTTAAAGATGGCGACGCGTTTAAAGTCGGCAACATTCTCTTTGAGGTCTGGCATACCCCCGGACACACCCCGGAACACCTCTCCTTTATAGTCACAGATACCGCCGGGGCCAACCGGCCTATCGGCCTCTTTACCGGCGACTTTGTTTTTGTGGGCGACGTGGGCCGCCCGGATTTGTTGGAAAAAGCGGTGGGGGCATCTGGCACAGCCGAAAGTGGGGCGCGGCAGATGTTTCACTCGCTGCAGCGCTTCAAAACCCTGCCCGACTACTTGCAGCTCTGGCCGGCGCACGGAGCCGGCAGCGCCTGCGGCAAAGCTCTGGGCGCTATCCCTTCCAGTACGGTTGGCTACGAAAAGATGTTCAACGCCGCCCTGTCCTATACCGACGAGAATACCTTTGCCAGGGCGCTGCTTGAAGGCCAACCGGAGCCGCCCAAGTACTTTGCCCAAATGAAGCGCCTCAACAAGCTTGGCCCACCCATGCTGGCCGGTCTGCCTCAGCCGGAGCATCTACCTTTCAACCGCTTGGAGGCGCTGCTGGCCGAGGATGCGCCTGTAGTAGACACGCGCCCTGTGGCCGCCTTTGCCACCGGCCACCTCCCCGGCGCCATCAACATCCCTCACGACAATTCCTTTACCACTTGGGCCGGTTGGCTGCTCGGTTACGACCGGCCTTTCTACCTCATCGCCGACCCGCCGGCCATGCCGCAAATTGCCCGAGATCTGACCTATATCGGCCTGGACAACATCGGCGGCTATTTCGACCTGTCAGTGTTCGACGCCTGGCGCAAGGCGGGCGCCCCACTGCAGCATTACGAGGTTGCCACCCCGGTGCAAATCGCCGGGCAGGTGGCCGCCGGGCAAGTCGCCGTTGTTGATGTGCGCCAGGCCGACGAGTGGCAAAGCGGTCACATCCCCACCGCAAAACATATTATGCTTGGCTATCTGCCGGAGCGGCTGCCCGAAATCCTCGCCGACAAGCCGGTTGTGGTGCAGTGCCACTTTGGGGCGCGCTCGGCGATTGGGGCCAGCATCCTGCAAGCGCGGGGTATTCCCCAGGTTATCAACCTGCTGGGCGGCATCAAAGCCTGGGAAGCGGCAGGGCTACCGGTGGAGCGTTAAACGGTTAAACGTTTGAACCCAGAAAATCTACCTTCCCGGAAGTTTCCGGTGGCATGTTCCGATAGCTCTATAACAGCCGCAGCTCCCTGGCGGCAGCAATAGCCTGGGTGCGGCTGCGCACAGCGAGCTTGCTGTAGATGTTATTGAGATGCCACTTGACCGTCCCCACCGTCACCACAATTTTCTCCGCAATCTGGGTATTCGACATACCGGCAGCAATGAGGCGTAAAATTTCTAACTCCCGTTCACTCAAAGGCTCCACCAAAGGCTGAAGGATGAGGGACATCGCGCCCTTTGGGTAGGAAGGATGAAGGTTTTTTTTATCCGTCACCTCACGCCTTTCAGTGGTATCTTTTTCAAAGGCGACGAGCAGTTTATCAATGTATTCTTTCATCCCTCCGCCCGCTTCGCGTGCCTTCATCCTTTCAAGCAATCTCCGCATCGGCTCGCCTTCATCCACAAAAAGACGGACATACCCTTCCGGCTCGGCCAGCCGCAGCGCTTGCTCTAAAGCAGACACGGCCCCCCCTAAATTGCCCTGAAGCTGGCCGGCCAGAGCTTGCAATACCAGGGTTTGCAATACGCGCCCAGTGCGCCCGCCGGTCTGCGCCGCCTGCTGCAAAGGCTGGAGCAGGCTCAAGGCCGCCGCGATGAACTCATCTGGCCGGGACTGTCCCTGGCGAGCCTGGGCCAACCACACCCGCGCCAGCGTCAAAGCCTCGGCTTCTTGCAGATAATCAGACGCCGCGCCAGGGGTAATCTCCTGTCTCTCGGCCCACTGCCGGGCCGGCTCAAGCTGTCCCTGGGCCAGCCATAAGCACGTTTGACCGGCGGCCGCCTGAGCTGCCCAATAGCTGCTGTTGTACTGCCGGGCCAACTGCTCGGTCTTACGGATCAGGCGCAGCGCGCCGGTCCAATCACCTTGAGCCTGTTTGACCCGCGTCAGGGCCAATTGCCCCAAAGCCACAATAGCCAGGTCACCCGCCTGTTCGCCCAGTGTTAGTCCCTCGGCCAGGTGGCGACCGGCCTCATCCAATTCATTTTGCTCATAAAGAAGAGCGCCCAACGCCACATGTACCCCACCCGCAGCCGGAGGCAAAGGTTGAGCCTGACCCCAGGCCAGGGTTTGCCGGCACAATTCCACCGCCTGGCGCAAGTGACCCAGTTCGATGTGAGCTTGAGCCAGATTCCAGCGAGCGGTCACAGCCACATGCAGATTACCGGTGGCATAGCTAATCTCGCCGGCTTGAGCCAGAGCACTACTAGCTTCAGTTAGCTCTCCTTGCCACTGGTGGGCAACCCCCAGGCTCAGGGCGACGGCCCCCCGCAGAAACAGATTGTCCGGCGGCAGCGTCTCTAATGCCTGACGGTATAGCCGGATGGCCTGGGGCATATCCCGGCGCAAATAAGCCACCGTGCCCCGAACGGCGGCGGCCTCACCGGAGCCGGCTTCCAAACTTTGCAAGTAGGGTTCCACCGCCTCTAACTGCCCCGTAAAGGCCAAAGCCCAGGCTTGAAACAGAGAGAGCCGGGGTTGGGCGCGCACCATTTCGGCAAACCAGCTCAACAGGGTGGTCAACTCGCTGCGGCTGAACATGCTGCGGGCGTGCTGCTCGGCCAGGCGAGCGGCCCTGGACACATCAGAGGCAGCCAGGGCGTGACCCATAGCTTCGGCCACCCAACCGTGCTGCTCAAACCAATCGGCCGCCCGGCGATGAAGTTCGGCTACCCCCCCTCCGCTAGCAGGGGATTGATTGAGGCGGCTGCGCAGCAGGTCGGCAAAGAGATGATGGTAGCGATACCACTCCCGCCGGTCATCCAGAGGGATGAGGAAGAGGTTAGCCCGTTCCAGATAGGTCAAAATCTCATGACTTGAAGCAGGGGGGCCGGGGAGCAAGGGGGCTGGGGAGACTAATTTTGCCCCCCTGCTCCCCGGCTCGGTGCGAAGCCTCCCGTAAGGGCCCGCTCCCCTGCCCAATATAGCGTCGCACAACGGCCCACACAACCGGTCAAGGATAGAGGTTTGCAGCAGAAAGTGCTGGATGTATTCCGGCTGGCGCTGCAAAACTTCTTCGGCCAGGTAATCCAGGATATAGCGATGACTGCCGCTGAAGGCCGCGATAAAAGCCGAGGTATCATGCGCATCTCGCCCCTGCATGGACAGGGCAGCCAGTTGCAGGCCGGCAATCCAACCTTCGGTTTTGGCTTCAAGGATTTCAATTTGGGCCGCAGAAAGATTCAGCCCCATACCCCGGTTGAGAAAGGTCGCGGCTTCTTCCGGGGTAAAGCGCAGATCGGCAGCCCGCAGTTCCAACAATTGACCCCTGGCCCGCAGATGGCCCAGGGCCAGCGGGGGAGTAGTCCGGCTCAAAATCACCAGGTGCAGCATAGGGGGCAGTTGATCCAGCACAAAGGCCAGCGACAGGTGAATGGCCGGGTTTTCAATGGCGTGATAATCGTCCAATACCAGCACAAACTCACCGGGGTGAACCGCCACATCGTTCAGCAGATTGATCAAGATCGTCTCGATGGGCAGCATTTGGGACGATTGCAGCAGCGCCAGGCTGCTCTCTCCCAACTCAGGCTCCAGGGTACGCAGAGCGGCAATCACATAAGTCCAGAAACCGGCCAACTCGTTATCATTCTTATCCAGCGAAAGCCAGGCAACGCGGGAAGGATAAAGGATGAAGGACATCGTGCCCTTTGGGTATGAAGGATGAAGTTCAATCTCATCCTTTCGTCTTCCGCCTTCATCCTTTTGAAACAGCCATTCCGCCAGCAGGGTGGTTTTGCCAAAGCCGGTGGGAGCGGTGATGAGGGTCAATTTGCGCTGTTGAAACCCTTCATTGAGCCGGGCCACCAGCCGGGGCCGGGCCACAAAGTTGACGCGTGGACGCGGCGCATAGAGCTTGGTCAGCAGCAGCCCGGCTGGATGGGCTGAGTTGGCAATGATTGGCGCTGGGGCGAGAGTAGTCATAAACAAAGTAGTACAATTTGCGAATGGCGAATTTGCGAATGGCGAAAATAGGTTTCTCCATTAGACTCTATCGGGAATAAGACGAAAGCCAGGTGACAGGCACTTCTGAACGCTAAAAATAGGCATATTTGGCTCAAAACGGTCTGATTTAAGCTAGATAAGTGCCTGTCACCTTAATCCCGATAATATTTATTATTCGCCATTCGCTCATTCACCATTCTTTTTGGCCTGCTATACAAACAACGGAGCCATCTCCAGGCGTTGCATATCGGCCTGCAGTGCGGCTTCTGGCGGAGCAGCCTGAAAGCGGTTGGCCGCGTCGAGCACTTTGGGCAGCACGGCCATATCGCCGACCGTGTTCAAAAAGATACCTGGCCGGCTCAAAATCCAATGCACGGCGTGATCAATGGCCGCCTGATCTTGCAGCGGCTCGTACCAGGTTTGATGAGTTTTGGCTTTGTCGCCCCACGGCCCGCGCGTTACCCCTTTGATGGTTTGCACCGCCACCTGCCGCGCCTGGCACACCTGCAGCAAGGCTTCAAAATCGGCGGCGTACTCAGGATTTTGCATTAAAACATAACTGTACGGCAGCAGCACCGAGTCGAAGTCAAAGCGTTCCAGGCTGCGTAGATGCATGCGGGCAATCGGCACATCATGCCCGGTGACGCCGATGAAGCGGATCAAGCCCTCCTCACGGGCCTTGATGGCCGCTTCCAGCGCCCCGCCCGGCCCCAGCGCTACCTCCCACTCCTGCGGGTCAACCAGGTAATGCAGTTGCAGCAGGTCAATCTGGTCGGTGTGCAGCCGCTCCAACGAGCGCCGAATCTCATCATAGGCGGGCTGGAAGGTGCGCTCCAACGTTTTGGTGGCCAGGAAGAACTGCTTTCGATGGCTGTCCATCCACGGCCCAATGCGCAGCTCCGAGTCGCCGTAGCTGGGAGCGGTGTCAATGTGGTTGAGGCCATATTGCAGGATCAAATCCAAAATCCGGTTGGCTTCAGCCTGGGTAGCGACCCACAGGGCCGCCCCGCCAAAGATAACCTGGGTGCTCATGTGGCCGGTCCGGCCAAAGGGTTGTTGGGTGATCATAAAGGGTTCCTTTCTTGAATTTTCTTTACCTCAATTTGTACTGCGGCGAAAAGGCCAAAGTCGCCTGAATGGCCTCAATACTTAGACGAGGGTGAGCCTCTAAAATTTGTTCAACCGTCTCACCAGCGGCGAGTTTTTCAAGAATG
>CAZDMM010000048.1:0-19221 GCA_964505845.1 uncultured Caldilineaceae bacterium | reverse complement strand
GGTTAAAACGGTGTGTGAGTCTAGCCTACGCTTGGTCAAAGAGCTGGCTTACAAAAAACGCTTACAGGTAACTAAAGAGGTAGACGAGGCCGTAACAATGGTTTTGGCCGACGAGCGCCGCCTGAAGCAAATTTTGGTAAATTTACTGAGCAATGCGGTTAAATTTACCCCCGAAGGCGGGCAGATTGGCCTGAAAGTAACCGGTGATACAGCCCAACAAGCCGTGCGTTTTACCATTTGGGACACCGGGATTGGGATTGCAGAAGAAGATATGGAGCGTTTATTTAAGCCCTTTATCCAATTGGACAGCAGCTTTTCGCGGCAGTATGCCGGCACGGGGCTGGGGTTGTCGCTGGTTTCCCGCATGACCGAATTGCATGGCGGCGGCATCTCGGTAGAAAGCCGGCCCGGACAGGGCAGCCGTTTCACCATTTCGCTGCCCTGGTCTCCCCCCACCCAGGCGAACGGCCCAATTGAGACGGTACAGGCCCAAACAGGGCTGCCCCCCAGAGCAGTTGGGCCGGAGCAGCCCCGGATTCTCTTGGCGGATGACAATGAAGATAACATCACTTTGTTTCAAGATTATTTGCAGGTTCAAGGTTTTCAAGTTATTGTAGCTCGTAATGGCGCTGAAGCGATCGCCCGCGCCCAAGAAGAAAGACCAGATCTGGTTCTCATGGATATCCAAATGCCGGGCATGGATGGCCTGACCGCCACTCGCCGGCTGCGGGCCGATGCTACCCTGGCCCACATGCCCATTATCACTTTAACTGCTTTGGCTATGCCCGGAGATCGAGAGCGCTGCCTGGCAGCCGGAGCCAATGGGTATCTCAGCAAACCCGTCAACCTGGAAAACTTAGTCCAAACCATTCACACCCACTTATCCCAGCCCCCGGTCAACTAAGGAGATAGTTTATGAACCACACCGGTTCCATTTTAATTGTAGATGACGAACCCATGGCCCGTGACGTGATGGAAGGGTTTTTGTTTAAAGATGGCTATGATTTGACCTTTGCCGCCAGCGGCGCCGAAGCCCTGGACTGCGTTGCCAAACTTGCCCCAGATGTTATCCTGTTAGATGTGATGATGCCGGGCATGGATGGGCTGGAAATTTGTCGCATCCTCAAAGCCGACGAACGCTGGCAGCACATTCCGGTGATCCTGGTCACCGCCCTGGGCAGCAAAGAGGATGTAGCCGCCGGATTTGAGGCAGGAGCCAATGATTTTTTGACCAAACCGGCCAACGAAGCTGAACTGCGCGGGCGAGTCCGCTCAATGCTGCGCATTAAACAACAACATGATAAACTAGAGGCCAACTTGCATCTGCGCGAAGATTTGGCCCACATGCTGGTGCATGATGTTAGATCGCCGCTCTCGGTTATTTTAGGCTACAGTGAGTTATTGATGCTCAAAGCCAAAAATCTGCCTGAACTTTCGGAAGAACTCAATGAGATTCGGATGCAGGCCAGGCGTTTAGACTCGTTTTTGAATGATATGCTAATGCTGGCCAAGATAGAAGCCGATCAACCCATCTTAAATCGGCTGCCGGTTGAGATCAATCAACTGGTTGACAAAGTCATCAAAACCCACAAAATCATAGCCGATTCAAAAAATATAGAGCTTATTGCCGCCTTGCCGGTGGAATCGCCCCAGATTTTGCTTGACCCCAACCTGGTGCAAAGAATGTTAGATAACCTGCTTTCAAATGCCCTTAAATTCTCACCGCCCCATACTCTCATTACCATCAGAGTAGAATATGTCCAGGCAGCCGCCGCCCCCTGCTGTACCCGTATCCAGGTTTTGGATCAAGGGCCGGGCATTGCTCCAGAATATCGAGACCGTATCTTTGATAAATATGAAATTATCACCTTAAAGCAAGAAGGAATTCCCCAGGTTGGTCTGGGGCTGGCTTTTTGCAAAATGGTAGCTGAGGCGCACGGAGGGCGCATCTACGTTGAGGCTAACAATCCGGCTGGCTCAATTTTTACGGTGGAATTATAACGCCGTTATCCCGGCCCAAGTTCATGTTTGTTGCGCCGTGCTTGTAACAGAGAGGCAGCAGTGTTAAAAGTTGTAATTATTGATGACGATATCCTTTTAACCGATATGCTTAAAGAAGTTTTGCCGGCAGACACCTTTGAAGTATCTGTGGCTAACTCGGGCCGGGAGGGGATTGAGGCGGTGCGCCAGGTTGAGCCGGATGTCATTATGCTCGATTTGATGATGCCGGGTATCAGTGGTTGGGAGGTCTGCCGGGCTATCCGCATCTTCAGCCAAACTCCGATTTTAGTGGTGTCGGCAGTGGTAGACTCTCAAGGTGTGATGCAGGCTCTGCAGGCCGGAGCCGATGACTATCTCCTTAAACCATTGCCCCAGGGAATGTTGTTGATCTCCCGCTTAAAAAAGCTGGCCCAGCGGGCCAGACCCGCTTGAGTGCTAACCCAAGCGCTCATCAGCCTCCTCGCACCCGCCGGTTCCCTATCCCCCTTTTACAGCTCAGTCTCAGCTAAACCATCAAAAATTCGGGTAGTGTTTCTTGGACATCTTTGCTAAACTAACCTCATGAGAAGATGCTATCCTTTCCAACCACCTTTTCAAACTGATTTCCAACCATGTAGCGTTATAATCATTAATGGAGGGAGCCTTTGCCTGCAGGGTTATCTTTGGGCAGAGCCTATAACGGCCCAAAGAGGTTATTTATCCTGGAGGCGTCTCAATTATGCCACACCAGGTTATAGTTATCCAGCCTGATTCATCCCTAACTCAGCTATTGCTCAATTTATTTGAGGAACAGGGGTATCTGGCCGCCTCTCTCACCACCCCGGCCGAAGTGCTCGCCCTAGTTAACCAGCATAAACTACAATTGGTAGTTATAGATTTACATTTAACCGACACCTCCGTCTGGACTGCTGCGCTGTATCAGCTTAAGCTCCACCCATCCCACCCCCAACTCCTCTTTACGACCAATTATCCAGACCCGCCCCTGGAACTCCGGCTAAAAAAGCGGTATGGTGTGCAGATAGTGCTGCAAGCCCCCTTTACCCGGACCGAATTGGAGCAGGCGCTGGCTAAACTTCAAGCCGGTATCCCGACCGGTCAACCGGCAAGCCCGCCGCAGCTAAACCATCCCAAAATAAAGGTGCCGGTACGGATAAAAATCACTTTACCTTATATTCTCCTGGCGATCGTATTAGCGGTGGCAGCGGCTTTTGTGGTCAGCCGGGTCGTCCTGGATACCATTCAGGAGCGTTTTACCAACCAGTTAATTGAGGCGGGTAAACTGACCAACGATTGGCTGGTTCAGGAAGAAGATCGGCTGTTGGAAACGCTGCGGCTGCTGACCTATACGCAAGGCGTATCTGAGGCTCTGGTCAATGGTCAGGCTGAACAATTAAGAAAATTGGCTTTACCGCTGGTAGTTAACAATGGCGAAGAAGCCATAGAAATTCTAAATTCCCAGGGTGTGAGTGTGCTCTCTCTGCGCCACCTGGCCAATGCCGCCACCGAGGATTACAGCGCCTCTCGTGGCGACGATATTTTCAGACAGTGGAGTTTTGTGCAAAAGATCTTAAATCGAGGCAGCGTTGAGAGGCACGATAAATATGCCGGGTTGGCCCGTGCGCCCTGGGGTGATTATCTTTATGTAGCCGGCCCGCTGGAGGATGATCAGGGCCAACTGGTGGGGGTGGTCATGGTTGGCAAATCGCTGCCTACGCTGGTACGGCAAGCCCGGCAAAACACCATGGCTCATACCACCTTTTATGATTTTAACGGCCGGCCGCTGGCCTCTACCTTTCCCTCGCTCCCCGGCGACGCCCGAACCTTGACCCCTGAACTGGTTGCCACGGTTCTGGCGCGTCAAGATAAAGATAGCCTCATCCGCCCGCTCTCAATTGCCAGCATTAACTACAGCGAAATTATCGGCCCCTGGGAAGCGGGTGAAGTGACCCTGCCCCAAAGCATCTCTCGCAGTAACAATGATCTGGGCCTGCTGGGCGCAGCTCTGGCTGAAACATTTCTGGCCTATCCCAGCCAAATCACCCGCCTGCAAATTTTTCTACTGACGGCGGCGGCGTTCATTTTAGTTATAGCTTTAGGAGTGTATGTGGCCCACCAGATTACCAATCCCCTGCTGCGCGTTGTTAACGCTTCGGCCGAGGTGGCGCAGGGCAATTTAGAAGTAGGGGTAGAAGTTTCTGGCAACGACGAGGTGGCCGTGCTGGCCCACTCTTTCAATCAAATGGTCACCGGTTTACGCGAAGGCTCTATCTACCGTGATTTATTGGGCCGCACCGTCTCCCCGGAGGTGCGCGAAGAGTTACGGCGCGGGTTTGCCTCAGGTGAGGTACGCCTGCAAGGACAAGAAACGATTGCTACCGTATTAATGAGCGATATTCGCGGCTTTACCCGGCTCTCCGAAGCCGAAGAACCGACCACTATTTTAACCTGGCTCAATGAATTCTTTGGCGAGTTGGTGCCCATTATGATCAAACATGGCGGGGTCATCAATAGTATTGAGGGCGATACCATGCTGGTATTTTTTGGCATTTTGCCCCGCCTTTTGCCCCCCGCCGAGAGCGCCTATCAAGCCTGCCAGGCCGCCCTGGCTATGCTGCAGACGATTGAACAACTCAACACCCGGCGGCTTCAACGAAACGCGCCCGCCTTTTCAGTTGGAATCAGCATCAACACCGGCCCGGTAACGGCCGGGAGTTTAGGCAGCCACGACCGGCTGCACTACACCGTTATTGGCGACACCGTCAATACCACTGCTCTGCTAGAAAACCTAACGCGCCAGTTTGGTGAAGAAAGCAGCGCGGTTATTAGCCAGCATACCCTGTTTGCCCTCCAAGAGCGGTTACACGATTTTCAACTGGAATCGCTTGGGCCGCATACCTTTAGAGGCAAATCGGAACAATTGCTGGTTTACCATCTGCAATTACCACGCCTGCGAGCCTGACAGGAGGAATGAATGGGCGGGTCGGCCGGGCAAACTGTGCGCACAAAACCATGGAAGTGGGGGCTTTTACCCCTGCTTCTCCCCTTTTGGGGGTTGTTATGTTTAGCCGGGTTGCTTTTTTGGCAAGGCCTCAATGATGTTCCGCAAGCGATGTTTATCCCCGTCTCGCTTCATTCTACCCTGAAAGCCGGTTATGGGGCTAATCCTCAACCCTATCGCCTGCCCAATCTTAACCTGAACATTATTTGGGATACTATCTATGACCGCGAACCAGCCGCTGCCAACCTGGCTGAGCGCAAAGCGGCCCTGTTAAACAGTCTGCAAACCCCCGTAGCTTATGCCACCTCGCCCACCTGTCAGGGCAGCTACACCCTTTACCCACGCCAGGATACCTGGCTTGACTCCACCAATCCCACCGCCACGCATGGTGATGACGCCAAGCTTCAATTTGGACATGCTGGCAACCAGATTAAACGGGTACTGCTCTATTTTTTCATTAACGACGAGGTTGCGCCGGGCGCCTTTATCCAGCACGCGCGCCTGGAAATGACGGCCGTGGCCAGACCAATTTCAATGGTTTCCCCGGCGGTCTCCGTGATTAATTTGAGCGGCCTTTTTTCAGAAGCCACCACTACCTGGTCTAACCAATCTGAATCCTACCTGCCGTATCGCACCACCGAACAGGTGGTGGACAACAGGTACACCTGGGATGTGACGGACATCGTCAGCGATTGGCTTTTGAACCGCCAGCCTAGCGGTGGGTTGGTGCTTGAACCCATACCCTCTTTCAACGCGACCCTCGCCTTTTATAGTCGAGAAGCGGCCGGCGCCGTTGCGCCGGAAACTGAGCTTGGCTCCGGCCCACGTCTCATTATTGATTGTGGGGAGACAGTATCCACACCGGAAACTCTTTTGGCCGCTGTTTCCCCTACCCCTACACAAACCACTTCACCCGCACCCACCGCTACCGGCCGGGTCACCTCGGCCCCGGCCACACCTGTTTCAACGCCTCTGGCTCCTTCACCCACCGCGCCCCTACCTGCGCCAACCACCCTGCCGGCCACTCCCACCGCGATACCATCCCTGTCGCCTACTACCCCAACCCCGCCGCCTTCGACGTCGCCGGCCACTCCCACCGCGATACCATCCCTGTCGCCTACTACTCCAACCCCGCCGGCCACTCCCACCAGCGCCCCTACTTCCCCTCCCCCTACCTCTACCAAAACGCCTATGTCTAGCCCGCCCGGCAACGAGCCAACACCCACCCAAGCCGCCCCGGCCACCGCTACCTCTATCCCAACTGTGACGGCTACTCCAACCAGCTCCCCAACCCCAACTGTGACAGCTACCCCAACCAGCTCCCCAACCCCAACTGTGACAGCTACCCCAACCAACACCGCCACCGCTACCCCAACACCACTCCCTGGCCTGGCTATTAGTGATGCCAGCGTCACCGAAGGCAACAGCGGCGGGGTGAATATGGTCTTTATCGTTTCGCTTTCGGCGGCCAGCGGTCAGGTTGTCACTGTCAATTACAGCAGCGCCAACAACACCGCCACCGCCCCGGCCGATTACACAGCGACCAGCGGCCTGTTGACTTTTGCGCCCGGCCTCACCACTCAACCCATCACCATCTCTATCCAGGGCGACACCCTGGACGAGCCTGATGAAACCTTTTTTGTCAATCTGAGCAGCGCCAGCCAGGCCACCCTCAGCGACGCCCAGGGAGTGGGAACCATCCTTGACGACGACAGCAGCGCATGCCTTTCGCCCAACGCCACCCTGACCGCCAGCGCCGACGCCGCCGTACAAAGCAACCAGCCTAATAGCAACTTTGGGGCAGTCGCCCTCTTATCAACCAAACCCATCAGCAACCCCATCAATACCCTCATCCGGTTTGACCTCAGCCCGATTCCCTCTAATACCCTGATCACCTGCGCTGCGCTTCAACTGTACCAAACCTCGGCTGCCAACAGCGGGCAAAATATCAACCTCTATCGCCTCACCGCCCCCTGGCTAGAAACGCAAGCCACCTGGAATGAGCGCCAGACGGGCAGCCCCTGGACCACCCCCGGCGGCGACATTAACCCGGCCTCTGAGGCATCTTTTACGCCTGATACCGCCAATCATCAGATTAATATGACCTCATTGGCGCAGTTTTGGCTGGCTAACCCCGGCCTCAACAACGGCCTGTTACTCCAGGCCCAGGATACCGGCAACAACGCCGTTCTTAGCTACGCCAGCCGCGAAAACGGCCTCAACCCACCGCCCCGCCTGGCGATAGAATACATCCCTGTTTTGAGCATCAATGATGTAACGGTGACTGAGGGCAACAGCGGCCTGACCAACGCCATCTTCACCGTAGCTTTATCGGCCAGTTTTGCCCAAACGGTCACTGTGGCCTACGCCACCGCCGACAACACCGCCACCCTCGGTGATAACGACTACCTGGCGGCGGCCGGCGCCTTGATTTTCCCGCCCGGAATCATCACCCGCCCGCTCACCGTGTCGGTGGTAGGCGATGTCAACCCGGAAAGTGATGAGAGCTTTTCGGTCAACCTGAGCACTCCCACCCAGGCTGCCATCGGGGACGGGCAGGGGGTCGGGACAATTCTTGAGGATGTTGGAGGATTTGCTCTGCCGGCAGGGGGGTCTAAAGCTTATCTACCGCTGATAATAAAATAAAGTAGACAACTCAAAAGACCCGTTTTTTCGCTACGCCAGAAAACGGGTCTTTTAGAGCAGGTTGTTTTTGTCAGGGGATAGTGGGTTTCGGCTTGAGAGACGCGATAAATTCCTCCAGCGGCCGGGTGTTGACAACATGCTCGGCGCTGGCCCAACCCCGGCAGGCCGTGGCTACGCCAAAGTGCAGATTATCAAAATCAGCGCTGTGATGGGCGTCGCAATTGATAGCCAATTTGACCCCCAACTCAACGGCCCGACGAACATGCGAGTCGCGCAAATCCAGCCGCTCCGGCGAGGCGTTGATCTCCAACAAAGTGCCGGTTTCCGCAGCCGCTTGCAGCAGCGCCTCCATATCAAAATCGCCTCCCTCCCGCCGGGGCAGCAGACGCCCGGTTGGGTGGGCCAGTTGCTTGACATAGGGGTTGCGAATCGCCCCCAACGCCCGCCGGGTTAAAGTATCACGATCCTGCCGCAGCCCGGTATGCACCGAAGCGACCACATAATCCAGTTGAGCCAGCACCTCATCAGGAAAATCAAGCGCGCCATCGGCCCGCACTTCCACCTCGGAACCCTGCCACAAGCGGATGCCGGGCACTCTGGCCTGCACCCGGTCAATTTCCTGGCGCTGCTGCAGCAGCCGCTCTACCGTGAGGCCGCTGGCTACACCCAGGCTTTGGGAGTGGTCGGTAATGGCTAAATATTCATACCCCCGGGCCAGGGCGGCGCGGGCCATCTCTTCGATACTGTGGACGCCATCGCTCCAGGTGGAGTGGCAGTGAACCTCGCCCTTAATATCACCCGGCTTCAACCCCGGCGGCAGCAAATTTTGCAGCGCCGCTTCAATCTCGCCTCGATCCTCCCGCAAATAGGGGGGAATATCGTGCAGGCCCAAAAATTCGTACAAATCGGCCTCGCGGCAAAAGATCAGCTTGTGGCCGTCGCTCTCGCGGGTCAGGGCATACTCGTTCAAGCTGTACCCCTTCTTCTGGGCCAATTCGCGCACCTTCACGTTATGGCTCTGGCTGCCGGTAAAATATTGCATGGCGGTGCCCCACTGCTCCGGCATTACGCAGCGCAAATCGGCCTGGATGCCGTTGCTCAGGCGCACCGAGGTTTTGGTTTCGCCCGCTCCCAACACCTCGGCCACCAGCGGCAGCCCCCGGAAGGCGACCATCACCGCCTCCGGCTGGTGGGTGGCGACCACAAAATCCAAATCTCCAATAGTTTCTCGCCGCCGGCGCAGGCTGCCGGCCGGCTCAATCTGCACCACTTCGGGCATGATCTTCAGGGCGGCCACAATCTGTTGGGCCAGCGGCCAGGCAATGCCCAGGTGAACGCGTCCGGTTTCCCGCCGGGCCAGGGCCTCGATATTGGCCAGGATCCGAACCTCGCTCTTGGCCCCCATGCGGGGCAGCTTTTGCAGCTTGCCCTGCTCTGCAGCCTCTTTGACCCCGGCCACCGTCGCAATCCCCAGCTCTTCCCACATGGTCTTAGCCAGCTTGGGGCCAACATCGGGAATGGCTAAAACCTCCACCAAGCTGGGCGGCAGTTCTGCCGAAAGTTTTTCCCAAAAGCCCAGTTTGCCGGTGCTGAACAGCTCGTTAATTTTGTCGGAAATGGCCTGGCCGATACCCTCGATCTGGCGCAGGTCTGCGCCCGACTCCCACAAATCATACAGGTCTACGCTCAGATTTTCAATATGGTCGGCGGCGCTGCGATAGGCCAGCACCTTAAAACGGTTCTCGCCTTTGATTTCTAGCAAATCGCCAATATCGGCAAAGAGTTTGGCTGTGTGTTGATTACTAAAGCGGGGCATACCCTTCTCCTTAAATTAAGCGGGTGACAAAATACATCCAACGCTGCTTGGTAGCTTGACTCAGGTCGGCCAGTTGGTGGGCTTCTTCCAGCAAAGCCAGCCGGGTTTCGTAGGCCAGGGGCGGCTCCATCCAGGCGGTAGCAACCGGAAGCTGCATAAACAAGTAGGTTTCCTGGCTGGTGCGGCGTCGCTCTAGCATTTGTTTGCCCACAATCTCAAAGCCATGCCGGCCCAGAAACATTTCCAGGGAGCGCAAATCCTGGCGGCCTACGCCGTAACGCTCGGCGGCCAGTTGCTCCAGGAGCACACTCACTTTGCTGCTGCGCGGAATCGCCTCAAAGATAAAATACGGCTCCGGGAGATTAAAAACAAAACGGCCGGGGGGTCTGAGCACCCGGCGCAGTTCGGCCATTACCTGGGGTTTGTGGCGAAACTGCCAGAAGACGGAGCTGCAGACAATCCGGTCCACCGAGCAGTCCGGCAGGCCGGTTGAGGCCGCGTCGGCCTGAATGAACGTGGCCTGCCGCGAGCTGATTTGGGCCTGAGCCACAGCCAGCATGGGGGCAGAAAGGTCTACAGCGTAGATGTGCCCCCCCTGCCCCGTTGCCGGGGTGGGCGTATTTGTCAAGGAGTTGGCCGGTCTTAATGCCTGTAACGCCATCTGAGTGGTCACACCCGTGCCACAGCCCAAATCTAGCACCCGCATACCAGGCTTAATTTCGGCCAGTTGCACCATTAACCGGCTCAATTCCTGGTACATGTTGGTTTGTTCGACAAATTTTTTATAACGGCGAGCGGTTTCTTGCTCCAACCAGGCGGGGCTACTCATCCTATCATCCCATCAACTTCTATTTCAAGCAGATTAGGTGTTGCCTTGACGGAACAGGCAACCCGTTTAAATCTCCACCACAAATACCGATCCCACCGGCTTGTTCGCTTCGACATAAATCCGGCCCCTATGCGCCTCGACCACCATTTTGCAAAAAGCCAACCCCAGCCCTACCTGGGACGTCTGTTTCTGCTTTAACAGCACTATCTCGTATTTTTCAAATACCAGGGCACGCTGCAGCAGCGGCTGGCCGTGCGCCATTTTGGTCAACATAAGCATGTCATTGGCAAAGCCTTGCAGCCGCTGCGCCTGGCGGTGTATCTTTTGCAAGGGTGCAGCCTCTTCGGGGAGTTTTTGCCTTAAACGCCGTTCTCTGGTCTCGCTGTAGCCTAAAATCACGGTTAGGGGACTGCGCATATCATGCACAATCATGTTAGCCAGGTCCTCGCGTAATTGCAACAGAGCCATTAAATCATCGTATTGTTTTTTGATGCGCAGCATCGAACGCACCCTGGCCTGTAGTTCCAGGGTTGTCACCGGCTTTGACACAAATTCGTCTGCCCCGGCATCCAGCCCAGAAACCAGGTCCTCTTTACTATCCAGAGCCGTCACCAGCACAATGGGGATGTGCTGCCAGCGCTGATCGCCCTTAATCAGGCGGCACACTTCAAAACCATCCATTTCAGGCATCATCACATCCAGATAATATTGGCTTCTTTGTGATTCACTTCACCTCTACCTGGCCTAATTCTACCGAGTCGCCGGGGGGATTGTTGGGCTGCTGCACCGGCAGGCGCTCCAATGTTTGCCAATAGTAGACTCCCACCTGCAAGCGATATTGGCCTGGCGGCAGGCCGGCGGGCAAAGCCAAGGTATGTTTATCCTGGAGGGTTTCGCCGGGCTGCCAGGTTGAGGTGGGCAGGGAGACTTCCCAGGCCGGCTGGCCATCGTGCTGGGCTGCGGTTTGCCCATCAGGGTCAAGCAGGTGGACAAAGACGGTGTAATCCAGGTTCATGGGGGCCAGGGCTTGCCAATACAGCGTCACCGCCAACTGTTGGCCGGTCTGAGAGACATCATAGCCGCGCAGTTCCATTTTACCATCAAAATTGGCCGTAAGGGATTGCGCCGGTTGCAGGGTTGGGTCGGTGGGGGTGACTTCAACCAGGGTGCGGCCCTGACGCTCAAAAGTGGCCAGACGCACCCAGGTATTGGCCTCAAAGCGGCGCAGGGGGATAGGGGAGACGAGGAGGCGAGGAGGCGAAGGGTTTTGTCCCTTAGCGGTCGGCGGCCTGTCCTGAGCCAAGTCGAAGGATCGGCGGTCGGCGGTCGTTACAGGGACGCGCTGGCTCCAATCTGACCAGTCCTGGCCGGCCAGCACACCCACCGCCAGGCTCCAGCGCTGGCCCAGCGCCCAGGGCAAGGTTTGAGCCATGACGATTTCGCCGGGTTTCCACAGTTTAGGTGGATACCACAGTTGGGTCAGCAGCGGACGTTGCTCCGTAGTTTCAACTATTTGACCTTCCGGGTTGATGAAAAAGGGATAGAGCCGCAGGTGGCGGTCCAGCGGCTTGAGCGCCTGCCAATACATACGCACCGAGGTTTCACGGCGGCGCGGGTCGTCAGTCACATCAAAGCCAATGAGGCGCAGTTCGTCGCCAAAATCCACCGCCAGTGGGTATTGGGGCCGGGGGTCGGCCACACGGGCAAAGCTGTAAAAATCATCCGGGATGGTGTAATTGGTCAGACCGCGCTTGAGCAGCAGGTAGCCGTCGGCGGCGTCGAGCACCCCGTACTGGCCGGAGTGCAGCAATTTTTCGGCCAAGGCCCAGATGTCATTGGGATGAACCGGCCAGGTGCCGCTGGTGGCGTCAAAAAAAATATACTCCGCCTCGTTCACGTCGGGCAGTTGGTAGGCAATCAGGCGGTTGCTGAGGTGGGGGTAAAGTTTACCCTGGGCGGCGACGGATGCTTCGGGCGGAATCTGGGCCAGAAAGCGTTGGGCCAGCCGGTCGTGGGCGGTGATTTCCCAGTGAGGCGGGTCAAAAGCCAGGGGCGAGTAGCCGTAGTAAAGCTGCCAGGTGAGCGCGACGATGAGGAGCAGCGCAGGAGGGAGATTGGTAATTAGTAATTGGAGATTGGAGATATGTGACACCTGACACTTGACACCTGACACTTGACACCTGACACTTGACACCTGACACCCCAGCCCACGTATGTATACCAGCCCATACAGTGCAGCCCAGGCCAGCCAGGGAGCGACGTCGGCGCCGTACTGCGCACCGGTGGCGTCGGACATGGCAGTGTTGGCGCTGAGGAGATTGATGGCAAAGGAGGGCGCACCAATGGCCAGTATCGGCAGGCCCAGCAAGGGCAGGTAGGCGAAGGGGGTCAAGATGTTAAAAAGGTATTCCAGCCGGCTGGGCTGCCACAAAATTTTCAAGACCAGGTCGGGCCGGGTCAGGGCGGTCAGCACAATTTCAGCGGGGGTATGACCCAGTTCAGCGTAGAAGCCGATGAAGAGATGGTCGCCAGTGACGCTGTTGGCCGGGATGACCCAATACATGATGATGAAGAAGTAGCTCAACGCCGCCAGGATGGTAGTCAAGCCGACCCGCCAGTTGCGGTGCATAACGATAGCCGCGCCGCCCAAAAAGGCCACTTGCAGCGGTAGCTGCTCTTTGCACAGCATGGCCAGCAAGGCCCAGCCCATAAACCAGCCCCATTTTTGTTTGACCAAACAGTAGAACGCCGCCATAAAAAAGCCGACCGCCAGAGCCGGGGGGTGAAAGTCCCACAGGTTAACGATTTGCAGGGTAGGAAAGAGCAGGTAGGCGAGCAGCAGACTCAGAGCGGCAAAGTCGCCGGACGACCGCTGACCGGCGACGGCGGACAGTCGTAAGGTTAATGCTTTATCAGCGCTATCAGGCGCTGGCAACTCACCATCAAGCATGAAACTACTTTTTGTGGCGGTCGGCGGTCTGTCGTCGGTGGTCGCGCTGATAGAAGAGGCCATTTTGGGCTGTCGCCCCAGCTTTTCCCGCGCCAGCCAGAACAGGGGCAGACCGCCCAGGCCAATGGCGGCGGTTTGCAGGAATAACAACGTCTCCGGGCCGCTGTGGATGAGATAAAAGGGGGCCACCAGCAGTAAAATCGGCGAGGCATGGTTGGACAGGTGGAGCAGCGGCAGGCCGGTGGTGGTATAGAAGAAGGGCCTGCCGTGCAGAGTGTTCCAGACCACCTGATCGTAGATGCCCAAATCAAAACCGCTGGAATCAAAACTGTAGTGGCGCAGCAGGGCCAGCCAGGTGAAGGTGAGGATGTAAAGCAGAATGAGACTCCAGGCCAGGAGTGTGGACCAAGAAGGGAACTGGAAGGAACTGAGGGGAACTCGGAGGGTGGAGCTTATGGGATTTTCGGGCAGTTCGCGGGACTTCATTAAATAAGGTCAGCTATGGGGTGTTGATTAGGGTTATCAGTGGGTAGGTTTTCAGCTTCGGCGGCTTCTAACAGCCGATCATCTGCTGATAAGAAAACCGGGGGCGCTAAACCAGCAGCTTCAAGAACACGGCTTACCTGTAAAGCTGAGGCCAATTGGATACTATCATAAGCGCGTAAGGGGGAGCGTTCTAACAATTCCCCTGCTAGATCAGCAATTCCCGGATCGAACTCGACAAAACGATATTGACTGAGGGTGTTCTCAAGGAACACCGCTAAAGCCTCAGCATAACTTTGCGCCCTAAGCGAGGACTCGCGTTTGCGTCGAGCTAACACACCCCGCACTTCGACAACCGTTAGCCGAGAGGTAACTAGGAGAACATCAGGGGAAGTATTTATCAGATTAATGAGCCAACGACTGCCTACTTCAGCTACATACCGCTTGATTAAGGCGTTGCTATCAAGATAGTAAGTCGTCATCGCCCTTCACGTTCAGCAATAATTAGCTCCGATAAAGGGCCGCCAATGGCCAATAAGCGCGCTAATTCTTCACGTCGCTCCGCCGAAATACGAGGCAGGCCGGGAGGCGAGGCGCTAGGTTTGATTAACCCGGCTGTTATCAAAACTTCTTCTGCCCGGCGCGCTTCGCTAACTTCCGGCGACGCCGAGGCGACTTCTAAAATTTGAAGCTTGACCCGGCTATGTTCCAGCAACGTTAAAGACTCCAAAGGGCGCAAGACGCCATTTTCATAAACGGCTACAATTGCCTCAGACATAACTCTATCCTTCCTCTTTATGATAAGGTCAGTAAGAGTATTTTAGCACAGAGTGAGGGCTGCTGCCAATGGGGAGAAGATTGCATCTCAGACCCAGCCATACCAGGCCCAATCACGCAAATTTAGGAAGGTAACGGGCCGAGAGGTCTATCCCCTCTCGGCCCGTTACTTACCATCGGCCCATCCGCGCCTAAAGATAAAATGTATACTCCCTTATCTTATTTCACCAAAAACTTATAAACTGTCGTCGAAGTGTAGGTTTGGCCGGCTCTCAAGACGGTTGAAGGGAAATTGGGTTGGTTGGGGGAGTCGGGAAAATGCTGGGTTTCCAGGCAAAAACCGGCCCGCTGCTGGTAGGCTTTGCCCCCCTTGCCCACGATGCTGCCATCCAAAAAGTTGCCGCTGTAAAATTGGATTCCGGGTTCGGTCGTCCAGACCTCCATCACCCGGCCGCTGCCTGACTCGGAGGCGCGGGCGGCCAGGGCTAGAGAGCCATCAGAATGGTTGAGCACCCAGTTGTGATCGTACCCCAGGCCAAACTTGAGCTGCTCATCGGCCTGGTTGATGCGCTGCCCAATGGGAGTGGGCCGGGTAAAATCAAAGGGCGTGCCGGCCACGGGCCGTAGTTCGCCGGTCGGGATGAGGGTGGCGTCCACCGGGGTAAATTGATCGGCCTGCAACATCAGTTCGTGGCCCAGAATGTCGCCCTGACCCGCTCCGGCCAGGTTGAAGTACGAGTGATGGGTCAAATTGACCACGGTATCCTGGTCGGTGCTGGCCCAATAGTCCAGGCGCAGTTCGTTTTGATGGGTGAGGGTATAAACAACTTTAACCGACAGGTTGCCGGGATAACCTTCCTCGCCATCCCGGCTCAGATAGGTCAATTCCAGGGCCGGGCCGGACGGCGTATCCAGCGGCGTGGCCTGCCACAATACCTTATCGAAGCCGGTGAGCCCGCCGTGCAAACTGTTGGGGCCGTTGTTCTGGGCCAGGGTGTACTCCACTCCGTTGAGGCTGAATTTGCCGTTGGCAATGCGGTTGCCATAGCGGCCAATCAATGCCCCAAAGTAGGGATGGGGGTTGAGGTACTCCTCCGGGGCGTCAAAGCCCAAAACCACGTCGGCCAGTTGGCCGGAGCGATCCGGGACAAGCAACGACATCACAATGCCGCCGTAGTTGGTAATTTTGGCGCTAAGGCCATTGTTGTTTGTCAGGGTGTAAGTGTTCACAGTTTTTCTCCAAAAATATCGGTTTCCAAAGCGGCTGAATTATAACATGCCTGCGGCCAATAGCCCAACCCTGATCAAACTATGCTTGTTCGATGCGGATAACCTCCTGTCCAATCAACCAATTGACGGCCTCGTAAACCGCCTGGAGCGAGCTGTAGCGCGGCCGGTAATCGAGCAGCCGCTGCGCTTTGGCGATGCTGCAGCAAGGGCTGTGGGCAATATGGTCCCAGGTAGCCTCCGCCTCCGCCGCCGAAACCGTTGTTTTCCATGTTTCCCAGGGCAGATAAGCCAGCCGGGCCGGTCGGCCAAACCAGGCTGCCATCGCTTCGGCATAGCCGCGCAGCGTCAGCGCCGCCGGGGAGACGGTATGAAAACTCTCGCCCACGGCCGCGCTGCGATAAGCCAGGGCTTGCATAAAAGCCTGGGCCACGTCGTCGGCATGCACGTGATGGACGGTTTCTAACCCCAGATTGGGCAAAACAATCTCTTGACCCCGCGCTAATTGCACAAAAACCTGGGGGTTGAAGTGACCGGCCGGATTCAAGGGCGACCAGCCCGGCCCCACGATATGCCCCGGATGCAGAATTGTGGCCGGAAAAGCATGCCGGCGCGCCTCATTCAACAGGTAGCTCTCGATGGCCGCTTTTTGAATCCCATACTCCCCAAAAGGATGGCGGGGCTGCTCCTCGGTGGTGGGAGGCTGCACCGTAGGGCCATGCACCCAAATGGTGCCGCAGTGTAAAAAGTGCTGCACCTGCCCGTGCAGGGCGGCCACCAACTGGGCCGCGCTCTCCACCGTAAAGCAAATCATGTCAATGACCACATCCGGTTTCAACTCACGCACCCGCGCCCCAAAGACACCCGCCTTATCCTCGACCTCGCGGTTGGCCGCCACCTGCCGCACCGAGCGCCAGGCCGCATGTGGCTGGTAGGGGCCGCGCTGCCCCCGGCTGATGTTGATGACCTCATGCCCGGCTTCAACCAGGCGTGGAACCAGGTAAGTGCCTACATGCCCTGACCCGCCAATAATGACAACTCGCATCTTTGTCCTCCCGGTTAAGATTTATCCTCCTTAATTGTGGCTGGCTTTTTCAATTTTGACAATATTCAAGAGTTATTTAAGGCAATTCCAAGATTTAAGCTGTACAGGCGCACATTCGCCGGCACGGTTGCCCAATCCAAATCTTTGGTCAACGCAGCCCGGCCGGCCTCGTCCAGCCCGTCCGGGTTTTCCAGGCCGTAAGAAACCTGTGATTCCACCGCCACCCCGGTGATACACCCGGCCCAGGCTCCGACGTTGGCTTTGAGCTGATCGGGCCACCCTCCCTCCGTGACCATATCCGAAACGGCAAAACGTAAGATCGCTCGTATCCCACCCCAATATCGGCGGCAGTTTGTCTGGCTTGCACGCCGGCTACCGCCAGCGCCTTTTCCCTGACCGCCCCAGAGAAGAAGCTTTGCTGCATGCTGTCCCACTAAGAGGCAATGCCGTCAAAATAAACTTTACTGCTCATTGATGTTTACTCCTTTTGATAAATGTATATATTTAGATATGTTTATATATTGTCTCAAAAAAAGAGCAAGGTGACAGTCACTTAGGAGTTGTCCATGATTAACTTTTCGGTTTCAAAGGGGTTGTTGGTAAATAGTGATTGGTAATTACCAATAACCAATTACCAATCACGCTAACTGAAGTGAAAAGTTATTTCTAGACAGCTACTTAAGAAGTGATTGTCACCTTGCTCTCAGACTCCACAAACTCACTTAAATTAAGCGGGCTGGGGACAAACTTGGTAAAAAGCATGCCACAGCTTGGCCTTGTAGTAAATCTGTTGCCGTCGCGCCGGCTGGTGACCAGGTTAGCCTCCTTGAGAAAGTTAAGATGGTGGGAGATAGTCGGCCGGGAAACGTTAAACAGGTCAACCAAACAACAAATTTCAACAACCGTGTCAAGAGAAAAACCTTAAAAAACAAGCCGAGATGGGGGGATTTACAATTGATTTATCCCCCAATCCCGGCTTTTGGTTCAAAAAAGGTCTAAAAATGCAACTGAATATTGGGCGTTTTCAACCGCTCTGGCGAAACCACCCCATTACCGTTGCTCTCGCTAATCAGGGCATTGAGGGCCATCAAAATCGGCTCCACCGGCCGCCCGTTGACCACCGCCACCTCGCCCAATGATTGGTGCGGGTCAAAGGAGCAGCTTGAGCAGCCGCCCAGGTGAAAACCGGCCAAAACCTGCTGCGCCTGGGGATGAATCGCCATAATCTCCTGCATCTTCATTTCCGACGTTACTTTGAGTTCGCCTTTGGTTTTGAGTAGTTCAAATTTTAACTGCATCAATTCATGCCCGGCTTTTTCCTGGCTCTCTTGCATCTCTCGTCGCAAGTGGTAGACCCGGCTGTTAACCTGGGCGATCCGTTCCTGTAACTCGCTATTTTTACGGCCCGTCCGCCAGGCCATAAAAATGGCGATAATTCCTATGGCTAACGCTAAATATATCAACATAACATGTCCCCCTTGAGTTAAGGTGGAAGATTGGAAAGCTGGGAGGTTGGTGATACCCGGCCTTCCAACCCTCCCTTAACCCACTCTTCGGCCGCCCTTTAGCTCCGCGGCCAATTGATTGAACGCTTCCATATCTCCGGCCGCCAACAATTTGGCCTGTTCCGGCCACGTACCCGGATCGGCCAGGCGGCGCAGATTCGCCTCCACCAAAAGTTGGTCCAATCGGCTGACCTCTGTCTCCGCTAATTGGGCAAAGGTGGTAATCCCGGCTTGGTGCAAGATTCGCTCAATCTTGGGGCCGATGCCCTCCACCAATTTGAGATCATCTGGTTTGCCGGGGGCTGCTGCTGGCGAGGCTGGTTCGGCTGGAGCAGTTGGCGGAGCAGCTTCAACAGCAGGAGCCGGGGCCGTTTCGCTTTCGGGCAGAATCCCGGCCGCCTTTTGGGCCCGTTTAGCCATCATCGCCTCGCGCTGCGCTTTGATTTCTTCCGGCGTGCGTTTGGGTGGGGCGGCGGCAGCTTCCGCCACAGGTGGAGCCGGGGCAGCCGTCGGCGCTTCCACAGCCGCGCCGCCGTCTTTAGCCTGGCGTTTAGCCATCATCGCCTCGCGCTGCGCCTTGATTTCTTCTGGCGTGCGTTTGGCGCCGGCCGGCTGGGCCGGCGCCGCTTCGGCCAGGGGCGCTGCCGCAGCCGGGGCAGGCGCCGCAGCAGCGGCTCGCTCGGCTGCCTTTTCGGCGGCCTTGCGCTCTTTTTCTTCTTCGGCGGCGCGGCGAGCGGCCTCTTCTTTGGCGTTCCAGGTAGGCCGGATGGCGGCGTAGTAGCTGATCGGCTTGAGCAGCCGGTCCAGATCATGGACGTGCCCTACTTCGCGCTCAAAATCGGCCAGCTCAAAATCGTGGTCCATTTTGATGGCGTCAAAGGGGCAAAATTCGGCGCAGTAGCCGCAGTTCATGCAGATGTCGGTGTCAATGTAAAACTCGGCCG
>CAZDMM010000047.1:6356-19297 GCA_964505845.1 uncultured Caldilineaceae bacterium | reverse complement strand
GATCTCAGAAAATTCCGCCCGGCACTGCTCCCCGGTCGGCGATTGGGCCGAAAAACCGAGCTGCAAGCGATCCACCGGCCCCAGGCTGAAATAGCGCACCAGATGCCACCAGCGCCCATCCAGCGAATAATGAAAGGCAAAGGTGCTGGCCTGACGGGCTGCCCGCAGATAAACCTCGTTTCCGGCGATAATGGTCGAATTGCAATCATCCGACACCCCGCGCGTCACCACCGAGACAATCATTGGCTGTCCCTGTGGCGAAAACTCAAAGCACAGTTTGGCCCACAGATCAGCTTGCGCGCGCACTTGCAGCACCCCGGCGTCAAAAGTGGAGCCGAAAGCCACCTTGACTTTGGCGCTCAGGATAAAATTTTTGTCTCCCGGCGCAAAAAGTGCAACCGGGGCATTATCCAGGCTGAGGGCGCCGGCCGGGTCAAAGAACAAATCCGTTTTTGGCCCGGCGGCAATGCTCAAGGTTTCCCCTGGCCCCACTTGCCAATCGAGTGGGGTATGCTGCCAGTGCAGCTCGCCGGGCAGTGATGATAGCTGAAAAGTGTCCATAAAATTACCCCTTTACCATTAAATAACCGCCGGCAAAGAGCAGCGCCACCGCCGCCATACGCCAGCCATCCACCGGTCGAACAGCCACACCAAACCAGCCAAACTGGTCAATCAACATGCCCATCAATAATTGCCCTACGATGATGAGGGTGACGGCGGTGGTAGCGCCCAGGCGGGGCAGGGTGTGGGTGATGGTGAGATAGAGAATAAGCCCAAAAGCGCCTGAGCCGAGCATGTACCACGATAGGCTGCGCCAGTTTTGGATGCTTTCGCCGCCGCGCGCCAGCAGCAGCAAGGCCGACAGAATCGCCCCGCTGATGTGAACCACAAAACTGCTGGTGGCGCTGCCCACCCGCTGGCTCATGGCGTTGGCAATGGGGCCTTGCACCCCTACCGCAATACCACCCAGCAAGCCGATGAAAACGGTCAAAACGATTTCGAACATGCAATTGTGCCTTCGATAAAAATATTTTTCAGCGTCCGTCCGTCCGCCGTCGGCGGTTTGGTTAAGCTAGGCCGCTGCTCTGCGCCGCCGCCGTTGGGCCTCCACGACGAAGAGGCTGACCAGTGTGACCACGTAAGGAACCATGCCGGTGAACTGCGAGGGCATTTGCAAGCCTTGCAGCCGGAAGCCGATGGAATCGGCCAGGCCAAAGAGCAGGCTGGCGGCCAAAACACCCAGCGGGTGGGCCTGCCCAAACATGACCGCTACCACCGCAATCCAGCCACGTCCGGCGCTCATATTTTCCACAAACAGGGTCACGTTGCCCAGCGAAAGCTGCGCCCCGGCCAGGCCGCACAGCGCCCCGGAGAGCAGCACCGCCAGGTAGCGCAAAGCCGCCACGTTAACGCCCAGGGTGGCCGCCGCTTCGGGATGCTCGCCCACACCGCGCATGCGCAGTCCCAGCGGGTGCTGAAACAGAAAAACGTACATCGCCGCCACCAGCAGCCAGGTGAGGTAGATCACCCAGCTATGCCCGGACAGTAGCGGCCCCAACACCGGCGCATCGGCCAGAAGGAGGAGATCAATTTTGCCTAAACCCTGCACAGCCGGGTCTTGAAAAGCCCCCTTCACCCCAAAAATGGTGCGCAGCAAAAAGATGGTCAACCCGGAAGCCAGCAGGTTGAGGGCGATGCCCAGCACAATCATGTCGCCGCGCAGGTTGATGGCAAACAGGGCAAAAATCCCGGCCAGGGCGACCCCTGCCGCCACCGCCGCCAGCACGCCCACCACCGCATTGCCGGCAAAGTAGCTGCCGACCACCGCCGCAAAAGCCCCGGTCAGCATCAAACCTTCTAACGCGATGTTGAATACCCCCACCCGCTCGCAAATCAGCCCGCCCAGGGCCGCCAGCAAAATCGGCGTGACAAAGCGAAAGGTTGAGTTGAGTAAGGTGGCGTCAAAGATGTTGAGAAAGTCAGTCATCTTCACCCCCATCCCCAAAATGGAAGCGCTGCCGGGCGGCCACCAGCAGGATGATGAGGGCTTGCAGCACCCGCGAGAGTTCGCGCGGCACGTCGGTGGCCCGCTCCAGGCCAAAGCCGCCGGTCTGCACGGCCGAGAAAAACAAACCGGCCAGCAGCACACCCAGCGGCTCCGAACCGGACAGGAGGGCCGTCATCAGCCCCACCCAGGCGTACAGCGGCGAGGTCAGGGCGTCGTCAATGTAACGCTGATGCACCCCCAGCACCTCAATCGCCCCGACGATGCCGGCGGTGGCTCCGCTGGCAAACATCACTTTATAGCCCAGGCGCTGCCAGTCAACCCCGCCATAGCGCACAAAATGGGCGTTCAAGCCGGCCATGCGGATCTCGTAGCCCAGCACGGTGCGATGCATGACAAAAGCGGCCAGCAGCACCAGAGCCAGGGTAACGAATAGGCCGGCATGCAGGCGGCTGCCCTCGATGATGGGCGGCAAAATCACGCCCGGCGGGGTGAGGTAGCTTTGGGGCATGCCGGAGGGAATATCGCGGAAAGGATAAGTGACCATGTACGAGGCAAAAAAGCGGGCCGGGTAGTTGAGCAGCAGGGTGCTGATGAGCAGCGGCACGTTGAAGCGGAACTGAAAAAAGGCGGCCAGCCAGGCGTACAGCCCGCCCACGATGGCGGCGGCGATGATGGCAACGAGGATGGTCAACGGGGCCGGCAACGGTAGGTAAATGGCGACCAGGGCGGTGGTCAAGCCGCCCAAAACCAGTTGGCCCTCGCCGCCCAGGTTAAAAAAACCGGCCCGAAAGGCCACCGCTGCTACCAGCCCCATGCCGACAATCGGCGCGGCCCGGTTGAGAGTGGCCGGTAGATTTTGCCCTCCCACCGCCCCTTCAATCATCGCCCAATATGCGGCGATGGGGTTATGCCCGGTGAGGAGCATGATGACTCCGCCGATGGCCATAGCCCCCAAAATCGCCAGGATGGGCGCTTGGAGGGTATTGATGAAAGGTGGTAGTTTCAAGGTGGCTTTGTTTTGCATCAGAATATCGTAGCTCAGTTTGGAGTCGAGGCTGTGCAAAGCCCCCTTGCGGATAGCCGAGCTAGGCGGCTTTTGTCTTGGCTAAAGCCTCGACTCCATTTGATACAATTCGGTAACGGATTATGCGCAATTCAATAGTTAGCATCCTGAGTAGCCTGTAGCGAAGCGAAAGTCGTATCGAAGGATGCGGCGGATGCGTAGAGTCTTGGCCAATTCGCATCCTTCGACACTTGCACCTGCGCTGCAAGTGCAGGTGTACGCGCTCCACTTAGTTCTGCGCTACTCAGGATGCTCATCTGACCCAATTACGCATAATCCGTTTCTGTATATAAACACAGCGTTTCCGGGCTTGCGCGGCAAATTTTTTAGACCGAATGAGGGGATTCCTCCCTTCGGTCGGAATGACATGTCAAGATTGATAATTACCAATCACCAATCCCTATTTACCACTTCCGGCCATCAACAACCCCAACTGAGCCTCGGTCGCCTCCGAAGCCGGGAGTTCCCCCACAATGCGCCCCTCGAACATGACCAAAATGCGGTCCGCCAGGCTCATAATCTCGCTCAACTCCGCCGAAACCAGCAAAATGGCGTTGCCTTCGGCGCGATAATTGATGAGTTGCTGATGGATGAATTCGATGGAACCCACATCCACGCCGCGGGTGGGCTGCTCGGCGATGAGCAGCCGGCCGTGCTGAGAAAATTCTCTGGCGATGACGACCTTTTGCAAGTTGCCGCCGGAAAGGTTGGAGGTCGCCTCACCCAGTGAGGTAACCTTGACCGCGTACTGTTGAATCAGGCGGCTGGCGTGGTCACGAATCCCGGCCAGGGAGAGCAACCCGTGTTGGGAAAGTCCGGGCCGTTTTTGAAAGCCCATCAATAGATTGTCGGCCACGCTGGCCCCCAGGGCCAGACCCACCCGGTTGCGGTCTTCGGGGATGTAGGCTTGCCCGGCCTCGCGCCGCCCGCCCACCGGGCGCCGGCTGATGTCGCGCTCTTCCAGGGCGATGTGGCCGGAAGCCAGCGGCCGCAGGCCGGTGATGGCCTCGATCAACTCGGTTTGGCCGTTGCCCGCCACCCCGGCGATACCCACAATCTCGCCCGCTTGCACCTGAAAAGACACATCCCGCACCAGGGGCCGCCCGGCCTCATCTTTGACAGAAAGGCGCTCCACGGCCAGCACGGTTTCGCCAGCCTGCTGGGGCGGCTTGTGTACCCGCAGCAGCACCTCTCGCCCCACCATATAACGGCAAATCTCCTCCGGCGAGGTGGCGGCGGTGCGCAAGTTGGCGGTGACGCGGCCATTGCGCAGCACAGTGGCGTTGTCGGATAAGCTCATCACCTCGTGGAGTTTGTGGGTGATAAAGACGATGGTTTTGCCCTGGGCGGCCAATCCCCGCAGAATTTTGAACAGCCCGTCTCGCTCCTGGGGGGTGAGTACCGCGGTCGGCTCATCCAAAATCAGGATTTCGGCCTGGCGGTAGAGCGTCTTCAAAATTTCGACCCGCTGGCGCACGCCCACCGGCAACTGGCCCACTTTGGCGGCGGGGTCTACTTGCAGGCCGTACTGTTGGGCAATAGCGGCCACCTTCTGCTGGGCGGCGGCGCGGTCAATAAAACCGGAATGGGTGGGTTCGGCCCCAAAAATAACATTCTCGCTGACCGTTAGCGAGGGGAAGAGCATAAAGTGCTGGTGCACCATGCCCAGCCCGGCTTTGATGGCATCCAACGGGGAATGGAAAAGTTGTTTGCGGCCACGAATCAGTATCGCTCCGGCGTCGGGCTGGTACAGGCCGTACAGAATGTGCATCAGGGTGGTTTTGCCGGCCCCATTCTCGCCGACCAAAGCGCGAATTTCGCCCGGCTCAACGGCCAAATCAATGTGGTCGTTAGCCAGCACGCCGGGAAAACGTTTGACGATACCGCGCAGTTCGAGGGCGTAAGTCATGGGGATGGACAGTAGTCGGTAAACAGTAGTCAGGAGGATAGTAGGTAGCAGGACGATTCCCTTACTACCTACTACCTACTCCTTACTTCTTACTTCTTGGCAAACATGGGGTCTTCGATTTTGATTTCGCCGCTGATGATCTTCTGTTGAATCTCTTTGGCTTTTTCGATGACCTCAGGCGACTTCATAATCTCACATTTGCTATCTTCGGGTTTGTCGGTGGTCAGCGCCACCAGGCCGATGCCTTTTTCGGCCAAACCGTAGGCCAAAAAGTTTTCTTTAGCCCCGCTCATGATCTTGTCCACCGATTGGATGATGGCAGTGTCTACCCGCTTGATCAGGTTTTCCACCACGTGGCCTTCGGCCAGGGGGCATTGGTTCACGTCCACCCCATAGGTAAAGAAATTCTTTTCTTTGGCGGCTTCAAAAATGCCCAGGTTGCTGGCGGCGCCAGCCGCGAAAATCTGGTCAGCCCCATCGGCGGCCATGGCGAGCGCCTGCTCTTTGGCCCGCGCCGGGTCGGAAAAGGCGCTGGGGTCGCTGCCAATCCACAGGGTGGAGGTCTTAATGTCAGGCTTGACATACTTGGCCCCCTGGGCAAAGCCATCGGTGTAGCGATGCAGGAAGGGGATATCCATGGCGCTGATCGCGCCGACGGTATTGGTTTTGGTCAAATTGGCGGCCACTGCCCCCAGCAAAAAGGCGGCTTCATATTCTTTGAACACGGCGCAGTGAACGTTGGCCGGCGGGTTGTCAATGCACTGGTCAACGATCAAAAATTGCACCTTGGGATTTTCGCCGGCCACTTTGGGGATGATGTCGCCAAATTCAAAGCCCAACACAATCACCAGAGTGGCCCCGTCGCTGACAGCAGCGCGCACGTTCTCTTCGCGGGTGGTGGGGTCGTCGCTTTCCAAAACTTTGGTTTCGGCGTTGTACTTTTTCCCGGCTTCTTCCAGCCCGGTTTTGCCCATGATCAAAAAGTCGTTGACGCCCAGGGGATTGGGTGAGACATAGAAAAACTTCTGTTTGCCGGCCGGGGCTGACTCGCCGCCGCTTTGCTCGGTCTGCCCGCCTGACTCTTTCTCCGGGGCCGGGGTGGCGGCGGGCTGGCCGCCGCAGGCCGCCAGCAGCGCTAGCGTAACCATGATGAGCAGTAAAATAGAAACGCGTTTCATAAGACCAACTTCTCCTTCTTCTAAGAAATTAGATTTGACTCTGAAACAAGGTTAATTTTTAACGCTAAGACGCCGGAACACAAAGGCGCAAAAGCCTCTTTGGGTTTTTGTCTACCTTTTAACAAAATATCAAAATTTTTCTTTACGTCCTTGCGACTTTGGGCCTTTGCGTTTAGATCTCTAGGTTTTCAGTGGAGTCAAGGCTAGATTTGACTCAAACTCCGCAGCGCGGCCAAAGCAATCCTGAGCATTTTGGCTTTGCCCTCGGTGACGACCGGGCGATGGGGGTTATAGTCGCTCATATCCTGGGCGGCGCGGGTGGGGTTGCCATCCACCGTAAAGATGCCGCCGGCCCGCAGGTTGTGCAGGGCCGCCACAATCAGCAGGGCCGACAGCTCCATCTCGACCGCCGCTACCCGGCTGTGCTGCCACACCTGCCACTCCTGGCCCAGCGCCGCCGAGGGATAGAACAAATCGCTGGTCAGCGTTACGCCGGCGTGGGTTTGTTCCCCGGCCTGGGCCGCGGCGCGTTGCAAAGCTCCTATCACCTCAAAGTGAGCCAGGGCCGGATACGAGAGGGGAACCAGCCGGGGAGTCAACCCTTCCTCCCGGACGGCCCCGGTTGAGATCACCAAGTCGCCGTCGGCGATGTCGTCGCGCAGCGCCCCGCAGGTGCCGGCCCGGATAAGGGTGCGTGCGCCGGCCCGCGCCAACTCTTCAAAACAGACTCCCGCCCCGGCGCTGCCCACCCCGTGCGAGCAAATGGTGAGACGCACCCCCTCCAGATAGCCGGTAAAGGTGACATATTCCCGGTTTGCTCCCACTTGTTCAGACTCGTCCAGCAGCCGGGCCGCCTGCTCGGCCCGCGCCGGGTCGCCCACCACCAGGGCCAGGGGAGCCACGTCAGCGGCGCGTACCTTTAAAATGGGTAGGATTGCCTCAGATTTCATATCACTGATTTTAGCGCACCCTGGCCTGGATCATTTCGGCAAAGGCCGGATAGTCCCTGATCAGCGGGTCGGCCTGGCCCAATTCAAAACCGGCCCACTCGAAGCCGGGGGCCATGCTGGTGCCGAACAGGCTGTAGCCAAACGTCCCGCCCGCTACCGGGCGCGAGCCTTGCCACACCCCACGCCGAACCACTTTTTGAGGCTGCATGCCGGCCAGAAGGTCGCTCCCCAAAATCACCACTTCCCCGCAGCCGTCGGGATGCAGTAACAACATTTCCAGCGGGTCGCCCAGGTAAAAATGGTAGATTTCATCGGTATCCAGGCGGTGCATGGCCGAAAAATCGGCGGCGGTCAGGGCGGCATAGATGGCCGTGCCAAAGGACATCGGCTGCTGGTAGCGGGCCGGCAGCGCCTCGGCCGGGATAGTTTCGGGCGATTTGTAGGTTTGGTGAAAAAAGCCGCCTTCCAGGGGCAGCGGCTCAAGCTGGAGCAGTTGGACAACTTGGGCAAGGGTCAGGGTCATAAAGGCCAAATCTTTTTACTTTATGCTATTGGGTGGCGATGGAAAAATCTGGGCCTAACTATAAAACGGTTTTGGGGGTTTGTCAAAGGCTTGGAATCACTCTTGCCTTTGGTCTTGGCTGTTTTTGTGGTGGCAGGCTATAATAAGCCAAAATTGAAGGTGTGTTACAGGAATGTTCACAAACCCCTGGCATGCCGCCGCTAACGAAAATTCAGAGTACAAAAGCTACAGCTTTTGCACTCCAAGAAAGCTATTTTTCAGGAGTCATTAAGATGTTTATCGTTCACGTACAAGTCCACGTCAAGCCGGAATTTGTAGACGCCTTCCGCGCGGCGACTATTGAGAATGCCCGCAACAGCGTGCAAGAGCCGGGGATTGCCCGCTTTGATGTGGTGCAGCAGTTGGATGATCCCACCCGCTTTGTGTTGGTTGAGGTTTACCGCACCCCTGATGACCCGGCCAAACACAAAGAAACCGCGCATTACAAAACCTGGGCCGAAACGGTCGCCCCGATGATGGCCGAGCCGCGCAGCAGCCTTAAGTACGCCAATATCTTTCCCGGCGAGGCCGGGTGGGGATGAAATTGGACCGCTGACCGCTGACCGTAGACTGCCAGACAAATGAAGCAAAGTTAGCTCTATCGCGGTCAGCGGTCGGTCGTCTGCGGTCTTTTTGAGGAGCGACTGATGAGTGGAATAAAGTTTGAATTTGCTACCGCCGCCCAAATTATCTTTGGGGCCGGCAGCCTTAAACAGGTGGGGCCGCTGGCGGCAGAATTGGGCCGGCGGGCTTTGGTGACGACGGGCCGGAGAGTCGAGCGGGCCAAACCTGTGCTGGAAGTCCTGGCCGCTCACGGGGTGGAGGTTGTGCCCTTTGCCGTTGCGGGCGAGCCGACCATCAGCCTGGTGCAGCAGGGGATCGAGCAGGCCCGCGCCGCCGGCTGTAACCTGGTGATCGGTTTTGGGGGCGGCAGCGCCCTTGACGCCGGTAAAGCCATCGCCGCCTTGCTGACCAATCCCGGCGAACCGCTTGATTATTTGGAAGTGATTGGCCGGGGACAGGCTTTGACTCAACCCCCCGCGCCTTATCTGGCCATCCCCACTACCGCGGGGACAGGCTCCGAAGTGACCCGCAACGCCGTGTTAGGTTCGCCGGAACACCGGGTAAAGGTGAGCCTGCGCAGCCCCCTGATGCTGCCGTGCGCGGCCATAGTTGACCCGGAGTTGACCTACAATCTACCCCCGGCTATCACAGCCAGCACCGGCCTGGATGCGCTGACCCAGGTGTTGGAACCCTTTGTCTCTAACAAAGCCAACCCCTTGACGGACGCCGTCTGCCGGGAAGGGTTGGGCCGGGCGGCTCGCTCGCTGCGGCGGGCTTACGAGCAGGGTAGTGATCCGGCGGCGCGTGAAGACATGGCCTTGACCAGCCTGTGTGGGGGATTGGCCCTGGCCAACGCCAAATTGGGGGCGGTGCATGGCTTTGCGGCGGTACTGGGCGGTATGTTCTCCGCTCCGCACGGGGCGGTGTGCGCAGCCCTGCTGCCCCACGTGATGGCGGTCAATATCCAGGCTTTGCAGGCCAGGCAGCCGAGCAGCGATGCCTTGCGGCGTTATGATGAAATCGCCCGGATTTTGACCGGGAATCCTCAAGCAGTAGCGGGCGAGGGGGTCAGATGGGTGCTGGAGCTGGTGCAGGCGCTGCGCGTTCCCGGCCTGGCCGCTTATGGGCTAACCACCGCTGAGTTTCCCACCGTTGTTGAAAAATCGGCCGTTTCCAGCAGCATGCAGGGCAATCCGGTTAAGTTGACAAGCGAGGAAATGGCGGATATGCTTACCAGAGCATTATAGATAAATTCTAATGCGTAAAACGTAAGGATTTTGTCATCTGTAAACCCTTACGTTTTACGCTTTAGGTGAGAAAGGGTTACGATGAGTCAAAGTAAAGTTGCGGTTCTCTATACCACCCCGCGCACCGTACTGGCCGATTATCACCGTTTGATGAATCTGGCCGGTTATCAAGATGTTGTTGCCAGGGATGCCGACACGGCCTTAAAAGTCAATATTTCCTGGCACTTTTTCTTCCCCGGCAGTTCTACCACTCCCTGGCAACTTGAGGGTGTGATCCGGGCCATGAAACGGGATGGCTACAACCCTGATTTGATCCATGCCTGTCACAATCGCACGGTGGTGATTGACGCCCATTTTGGGGAACGTGAAAATAAGCAGATCAACGTGGTGGAGGCGCATAATTTGCGCAATATTCACCTCTATGAAGGGGAAGAGTGGATTAATATTCGTGATGCGGTGGGCGACCTGACCAAAGATTTTTTGTGCCTGAACGAGGTTTACCCCCAAGGTTTCAACATCCCCAAACGGTTTATTGGGGAGAATATCATCCATCTGCCCACGGTTAAAACTCACATCTTCACCACCACCACCGGCGCGATGAAAAACGCCTTTGGTGGCCTGTTGAATGAACGGCGCCATTGGACTCACCCGGTCATTCACGAAACGCTGGTGGATTTGTTGATGATTCAAAAGAAGATTCACCGGGGGGTATTTGCGGTGATGGATGGCACTTTTGCCGGCGATGGGCCGGGGCCGCGCTGTATGATGCCGCACGTTAAAAATGTTATTTTAGCCAGCGCCGACCAGGTAGCCATTGACGCCATTGCCGCCAAAATGATGGGCCTCGACCCGCTCTCGATCAAATTTATCCGGCTGGCGCATGAGCATGGCCTGGGCTGCGGCGATCCACGCGAGATTGAAATTGTGGGCGATCAGGAAGCGGCAGCGGCCAACTGGCATTTTGACGGTCCCTTCAAGAAGATGACTTTTGCCTCACAAATGCAGCACAAAATCTATTGGGGCCCCCTCAAAAAACCGCTGGAATGGTCGCTTAAAACTATTTTGGCCCCCTGGTCTTACATTGCCAGCGTGGTTTACCACGATAGTTTTTGGTATCCGGTCATTGCCAAAAAGCGCATGGCCGAGGTGCTGGATAGCTCATGGGGACATCTTTTCCGCAATTGGGAACACCTGACGCCCGATGAACAGGGTTTTCCTACCGTCGGTGAGCATCCGGCCGAACTCAACCGGACCGGTCTGCGGGCGCTGTGGCGTTCTATTGGAATCTTGGGCACGGCGGTGAAGGAAGCGCCGGAATTTGCCGCCCGGCGCCGGCATCATCACACGGCGCACTAAAAATTCTACGATATAAAGCATAAAAAAGCCGTAGGTTGTATCTTGCAACCTACGGCTTTATATTTCAGAGAGGTTAGATGTTAATCTCCAATCTCTAATCTCCAACTCCTACGCCATCAGCGCCTCAAAAGCGAGACGCTCCACCGTTTCGTGTTCGAGCAAAGCCTCGGCCAGGGCTTCGAGTTTGCGCTGCTGGGTGACCACAATATCTTTGGCGCGTTGATAAGCCGTATCAAGAATATGGCGAATTTCCTGGTCAATCGTTTGGGCCATTTCTTCACTGTAATCACGAATTTCACCCAGACTGCCCAGGTACGAATTTCCCTGCTCTTCCCCAAAGGTGCGCAAGCCTAATTTTTGGCTAAAACCAAAGCGGGTGACCATGGCCCGGGCCAGCTTGGTGGCTCGCTCCAGGTCATTGGCCGCTCCGGTGGTGATGCGTTTGAAGATGATTTCCTCGGCGGCGCGTCCGGCCAGCAAACCGACAATCTCATCTTCAAAAGCTTCGCGGCTGCGCAGATACTTATCGCCTTCGGGCAGGGGCATGGTATAACCCAGGGCCATACCGCGTGAAATGATGCTGACCTTGTGGACCGGGTCGCTGTACTCCAGGTTGTGCATGGCTACGGCGTGCCCCGCTTCATGATAGGCCACCACCTTGCGCTCATATTCACTCAGGATTTTGCCCTGGCGTTCCGGCCCGGCGATGATACGCTCCATGGCGTCTTGAAATTCCGGCCGGCCAATCTTGTCTAAATTGCGGCGGGCCGCCAAAATAGCCGCCTCATTGACCAGGTTTTCCAGGTCGGCCCCGACAAAGCCGGGGGTCAACTTGGCCAGGTCAGCAATAGAGATGTCTTCGGCCAGAGGCTTGCCGCGCGTGTGGACTTCTAAAATGGCTTCGCGTCCCTGCACGTCGGGCCGGTCTAAAATAACTTTACGGTCAAACCGGCCGGGGCGTAGCAGGGCCGGGTCCAGAATATCGGGCCGGTTGGTAGAAGCCATCACAATCACGTTGGTATCGGTGGTAAAACCATCCATTTCAACCAAAATTTGATTGAGGGTCTGTTCACGCTCGTCGTTGCCGCTGCCCATGCTAACGCCGCGATGCCGGCCCACCGCATCAATTTCGTCCACAAAAACCACGGCCGGGGCTTGCTCTCTGGCGCGTTTAAATAAGTCGCGCACCCGCGCCGCTCCCACCCCCACAAACATCTCCACAAATTCAGAACCGGAGATGCTGAAGAAGGGTACACCTGCCTCGCCGGCTACGGCTTTGGCCAGCAAAGTTTTGCCGGTGCCGGGAGGTCCGGCCATGAGCACACCGCGCGGCACTCGTGCGCCCAGTTTAGAAAATTTAGCCGGTTCTTTTAAGAATTCTATAACTTCTTGAAGTTCCAGTTTAGCCTGATCTGCCCCGGCCACATCCCGAAAGGTTACCTGGGGCTGGGTTTCTTTAGTTTTGTCGTCTTTATTATTGCTATTGCTGCCGATGATCCGGGGATTACTGCGCCCCATGTTGCTGAAGTTATAGCTGGAATTTCCACTTCCCTGGGGCTGCCGCGAGTTACGGAAAAGTAAAAAGACCAGCAGAATCACAATGCCCAAAATGCCGACGATGCTCAGGGGGTTAACCTGCGTCGTTGGCTCCTCAACGGCCATGGGTAGTGAATTTAATTTTTCGGGTGGAGCGCCCAGGAGACGTAAGGTTTCGATGGCGCTCACGTTGGCTTCTTTGCGAGCGCTGATTTTGGTTCCATCTATTTTGGTCACGGTGATCGTATCACCCCGAATTGTCAGCGATTTAATTTCATTGGCGCTAATGGCTGTAACAATTTGCGACAACGAGGTTGAGCCACTTTGAGTTTCGGCCGGAGCCTGATTCCTGTTGGCAAAATAATAGATGGCGGCTATCAGCCCGATGATGACAAGGGCTGCTAACCAGGGGGAATAGAAAGGAAATCGGCGCGGTTTACGTTTTGAGGAATTCTCAGAACTCATGCAGTTAAATCTCCATTGGTCAAAATTTACTCAGTTAAATAATTAAGCTGGATTATACTTATAAAATACAATAAAAAAGGTTACTTTGAATAGAGACAAAAGT
>CAZDMM010000047.1:0-6346 GCA_964505845.1 uncultured Caldilineaceae bacterium | reverse complement strand
AAAGTCACTAATTAAGACAGGTTTAGGGCACTTGTCGCTTGCCCAAAAGTCACATCTTATTAGATTTTAGCCGTATTCTCAAGACTAAATTCTATCTCAAACAGTGTCAGACTTAAACAGTACTTTTGAGTTAGTTCAAACACCTTATTTGAATTGCAGCTTGCAAAAAATCCAGCGGGGTTTTTTGTTGAATATCAGAAATGACACTGCTTTGAAAAATCCTTTGCAGTTAAAAACAGCTTTGTGGGTTATGAATGTGGGAAATACTGCGGGCGACATCGGCCGTGGTTATAGATAGGGTAGCAAGAAAGAGGCCAGAATACAAGCGGCCTGGTTCAACCTGGCTAGTCTTTTACTCCTAAACTAATGATTATGATGCATTTTATCACTAAATTTTGGGAATTTGGGAAGAATAATTGAAATTAAGAGGGCGCCGGTCACATTCATTCTAAATTACAGCATCACCTGGGGCAGCCGATAAGTTTTTTGGCGTTTTTGCTCAGTGCCGGTGTATAATGCCGAATCAAGTGGGCGGCCCAGGGATGCCGCCCTGTGATGAATAGAGTTGTTTTCTTAGTTTAGGAGTAAGTTTGAGGAGAGTTTGCCTTAACCCTATCTGGGGAGTGAGCCTGATCATGTTGGCAACCAGCGCCGGCTTGTTTGCCTGCAACCAGCCGCCCGCCCGCGTGGTTGATACCCCCGCTGCGGTGGTTAATTTGCCCACGGCTGCTCCATCCCCAACTTCAACCCCTGCTGCAACAGCCACACCGGCGGCTTCGACCACGCCCAAAAAGCCGGCCGCCGGACCAGATCCAGCAACCCCAACCCCCACTATCGCTCCGGTGCTGCACGTGGTCAAATCGGGCGAAATGCTCCTGACCATTGCGGCCAGATACCATACCTCCGTAGAAGCCGTGATGATGGTCAATGAAATCACCGATCCGGCTGCTCTCCAAATTGGCCAAAAACTGCTCATCCCGGTAACGCCGACCCCGGCAGCCAAGACAACGCCCACCCCAACCGTCGCCCTGGTCTTTCATACCGTTGAGGCCGGAGACACCCTGCTGGCGCTTGCCCTCAAATATGACGCCACTGTTGACGAACTGATGGCCGCTAACTGGCTGACCGACCCGTCCAGCTTACAAATTGGGCAAAAACTGGTCATCCCACCGGCCAACGGCGTTCTGCCCAACCCCATCGAGTGGGCCCCCACCGCCGTACACGAGGTTGAGGCAGGCGACACTCTGCTGGGTATTGCAGCCGAATATGGCTCTACCCTGGAGGATATCTTGGCTGTTAACCAAGATTTAGAGGCCGATACCTTGCAGATAGGCCAGGAAGTTAATGTGCCTTTAACCCGGCCAAAGGCGAGATTTAGCCCCAAAACTGTCGCAGCCAGCTTGGCCCCGGCCTCGGCTCTCTCGGCGGCCGATGTGGCGGCCTTAAAAGCCGGTTCGCCCAGCCTGGTGGGGTTGGAACAACGGATGATTGAAGCTGTCAACGCCCGGCGCCGGGAGGCCGGCCTGGCTGCCTACACGGTTGATGAATCTTTAACGTTGATGGCCTGGTCGCAGGCCCACGATATGGTTGAGCGAAACTACTTTGGACATGTAACCCCCGAAGGCCGCACTTTGCGTGATCGCTTTAGAGAACGTGGCTTGCCCGCCTATCAAGTGGGTGAAAACATCTATCTGAGCGTTAAACCGGCCAATCAGGCCGTGGAGGCCGCCATAAACTGGTTCATGGGCGACGCGCCCCATCGCCGCAATATTTTACACCAACGCTTCACCCGGATTGGAGTTGGGGTAGCCCAGCAGCCAACCGGCTGGTATAATTTTGTGCTGGTATTTGCAGGAGAGTGACAAACGCGTGATGCAGCAGCGTTTCTGGGGAATCATTGAGCAAATACCGGCCTATTGGTGGGGGTCTTTGGCCCTTACCTTAGGGCTGGGCGGTTTAGTGGCCTGGGTCCAAACCGGCATCATCCCGGTCACTCCTACTCCCCCGGTGAGCATCATTATCCCTACCACCCCCGCCTCTCCCACACCCACGCCTACCGCTGAATATTTTGAACCCTTGATCGGTTCGACCGGGGTTCCAACGGCCAGTTCAACGCCCACCGCCACCCCTACCCGTACCCCCAAACCCACCAAAACACCCTTACCGACCCCTACCCCACGCCCGCTCTTTACCTTTCATACCGTGCGGCCGGGCGACACGTTGATTGCTATTGCCGCCCAACACGGAATCAGCACCGAAGCCTTATTGGCCGCTAATGATATTCGTGACCCTAACAACCTGGAACTTGGCTCGCAGTTGCTTATTCCACCCCGCGAAGGCTTCCGGGTTCCGGTAGTCCCCCACATCGTAATCAAAGGAGACACCCTGTTAAGCATTGCCGCCAGGTACGGTTCCAGCGTCAAAAAGATACTGGCCGCCAATCCCAACCTTAAAGCCGAGGCCCCCCTGCCGGCCGGCCTGGCCATCGCCGTGCCGGTTGTCTTTAATGAAGAAAAACCTGTCTCACCGGTGACAGAATCCGGCGAACCTACCTACTACACCATTGAAGAAGGCGATATCCCGCTGACCATTGCCGACCAATTTGATATCCCGGTTGAACTGCTCCTGGCCGCCAATGACATTACCGACCCCACGCTGCTGCAAGTAGGGCAGCAGCTTCTCATCCCGCCTAATGAAGGGGTCACTCAGGGGGTGCCTATCATTCTGTATGATCTGGCTGAAAATGATACCCTGCTGGAGATTGCCTCTAAATTTGGCTCCAGCGTCAAAGATATTCTGGCTGTCAATCCCAACTTGATCCCTTCTGACTTGCGGGCGGGTGAAACGGTGGCCGTACCTATCATCTTTGCCCCCCCCCGGCCCCCCCCGGCCCCCCGGCCCAAAGTAACCCCCACCCCGGTAGCGCCGCCGCCAAGCCTGGTGGAAATGGAGCAGCAGATGGTGGCTGGAGTGAATGCCGAGCGGGTCAAGGCCGGCCTGCCTCCCTACCAGGAAGACAAAGAAATAACGGCTATGGCTTTGAGCCATGCCCAGGATATGGTTGTTCGTGATTACTTCTCGCACGTTACGCCAGAAGGGATTACCCTACGCGGTCGCTTTGCCCAGGCCGGCCTGACTGATGTCGCCAATGTGGGCGAAGATATTCAGCGCAACACCCGGCCCGCCGCCGAGTCGGTTCAATTTGCCCTGAACTGGTTTATGAACAGCCGCCCCCACCGCGCCAATATTTTGCACCCCCACCACAACCGCATTGGGGTTGGGATTGTTGAAGGCCCGCCGGGCTGGTATACCTACGTGCTGGTTTTTGCCCAGCGTTAGCCCCATTTTTGATTTTCTCTTAGCTCCAATGGTATAATCCCCTCTTGAAGGAAGGGATGTGCTGCCGATGGACCTGTATGTTGGGCCTCGCCGCAAGCGGCCGTGGCGTACTCTGCTGCTGGTAATTGCCAACTTGTTGCTGGCCGGCCTGCTAACCTGGCAGCAAGGCTGGTGGCCTAACCAGGCCCTGGCCCAATGGAGCCAGCGGGTGCTGGACCGCGCTCCCGTGCCGCTGCCCCAGGTGCAGGCCCTAGTACAGCCCTCCAGGGCCGAGCCGGTCATTGTGGTTAGCTCTACCGTAATTACCCATCCCCAAAGCCAGGCTTACACGGCCGACCTTTATCGCCCCAACGCCGCCGAGGGCGTCATCCCCTGGCCTAACGTGGCCGGTCGAACTAAAGTGCTGACCTATGTCGTCCAGGAGGGTGATACCCTGTGGAGCATTGCCCTCCAATTTGGCCTGGATATAGATACTCTGCGCTGGTCAAACCCGGTTTTGGAAAACAATCCTGATCTCCTGGCGGTGGGTACGGAGCTAATAATTTTGCCGGTACATGGCGCGTATCGCCTGGTCACCGAGGGCGACACCATCGAGTCGCTGGCGGCCCAGTACCACGTAGCCGAAACCGATATCACCGGCTATCCCCCCAATGGACTCTACCCTCCCTATAACCTGAAAATTGGCCGGGGCGTGATTATCCCCTTTGGACGCAAAGATGCGGTTGCGCCGCATCCATTGGTCACTACCGGAACGCCTTTAGCCTGGCCGGTGGTGGGAGCGGTCGCCAGAGGGTTTGCGCCCGATCACCCGGCTTTGGAACTCAGCGCCCCCGCCGGGGCTTTGGTTTTTGCTGCCGCCGCCGGCACGGTTAGCTACGCCGATTTGGGCGACGATGGCCTGGGCTATATGGTTATCATCCAACACGCCGACGGCCTGGAAACCCGCTATCTGCACCTCAAAGGCGCGCTGGTGGCGTCAGACCAACCGGTTTCGCGGGGCCAGGCCATTGGCGAGATTGGGGACGCCGATCCTTCAGGCAGCCCCCAGGTGGCTTTTGAGGTGTACTTTGAGGGCCAGCCGGTCAATCCTGCCGATTATCTTCCGGCGGGTGAACCCCGCTGACAACCTGGGCCGGACGTTTGCCCGCCAGGGCAAATGTAGTTAAACTTCCCCTATGAATTTAGTTACCCTCGAAGGTGTTTCCAAACAATTTAGCGAGCGCCTGCTGTTGGATCGGGTTAGTTTGCAGGTCAATGAAGGCGACCGGATTGGCTTGATTGGCATTAATGGCAGCGGCAAGAGCACCCTCTTGCGCCTGGCGGCCGGGTTGGAATCGCCTGATATGGGCGTCGTTTCCAGCCCCGGCGGAATCCACATCCAATATTTGCCCCAGGAACCCCGCCTCAACGATTCTCTCACGGTGCTGGCCCAGCTTTTTGACAGCGACTCGCCCCAGGTGCGTTTGCTGCGCGATTACGAGTGGGCCAGCCAGCAGTTGCAGCAGCAGCCGGCCAGCATCTATTGGCAAGAACAGTTGACCAGCCTCAGCGACCGGATGGAGCGAACCGGCGGCTGGGCTGCCGAGGCCAATGTCAAAGCCATTTTGACCCGCTTGGGCATCACCGACTTTGCCGCGCCGATTGCCAGCTTGAGCGGTGGCCAGCGCAAGCGAGTTGCCCTGGCCCACGCTCTGATTGACCGGGCCGACCTGCTGATTTTGGATGAACCCACCAACCACATTGACGCCGAAACCATCGCCTGGCTGGAACAGTACCTGCTCACCCAGCCGGGGGCGCTGCTCATGGTAACGCACGACCGGTATTTTCTGGATCGAGTGGTCAACCGCATTGTAGAACTGGATCGCCGCCAGTTGGTCAGCTACCCCGGCAATTACAGCCGTTACCTCGAATTAAGCGCGGCTCGCCAGGAAACCCTGGCGGCAGGCGAACTCAAACGCCAAAATTTGCTGCGGCGGGAGCTGGAATGGCTGCGCCGGGGAGCGCAAGCGCGCAGCACCAAACAAAAAGCCCGCAAGCAGCGAGTTGAGGAGCTGCAGCAGCTTGCCTATGATCGGGGCGACCAAACCGTCTCCATCGCCCTGGCGAGCCGGCGCCTGGGCAAAAAGGTGCTGCAGGCCAGTGGTTTGAGCAAATCCTTTGGAGGACGTCCCCTGTTTCAAAATGTGGATTTTAGCCTGGAACCGGGTGACCGTGTCGGCATTATTGGCGCTAACGGGGCGGGCAAGAGCACCTTGTTGAACATCCTGGCCGGCAAACTATCCCCGGATACTGGCGTGGTGGCCTGGGGCGAGACGGTTCACCTGGGTTATTACGACCAGCAGAGCAGCGCCCTGGTTGACCGGCTGCGGGTGATTGATTTTATTGAACAAGAAGCGCCCCTCATCCGCACCAAAGATGGCAGCATGATTTCGGCGTTCCAGATGTTGGAGTGGTTTTTATTTCCCCGCCCCCAGCAGTACGCCCAAATTGGCGCCCTCAGCGGCGGCGAGCGCCGCCGCCTGTATTTGCTCTACACCCTCATCCACCAGCCCAACGTGCTCTTTTTGGATGAGCCGACCAACGATCTCGACATCCAGACTTTAGGTGTTTTGGAAGAGTTTCTGGATCATTTCCAGGGCAGCCTGGTGGTGGTTAGCCACGACCGGTATTTTTTAGACCGGACAGTAGATTTCCTGGTTAGTTTTGAGAATGGTACAGTCAGCGCCCGCTACCCGGCTCCCTTTAGCACCTATCAGCAGTTGCACCAGCCGGATCAGCCGCAGCGCAAATCCGAGGCTGAACCGGCCCTCACACCAAACTCTAAACGTGAGCAGAAACCGGCCACCCGCAAGCTCACCTGGAAGGAGCAGCGCGAGCTGCAAGAGCTGGAAGCTCACATCGAGGCGCTGGAAAGCCAAAAGGCCGCCTTGCAAGCTGAGATCAACGCCAGCGGCGGCAACCACCTGCGGCTGCAAACCCTGGCGGCCCAGCTTGACTCCCTGGAGAC
>CAZDMM010000046.1:0-19337 GCA_964505845.1 uncultured Caldilineaceae bacterium | reverse complement strand
GAAGACATCAAAAATGCCGCCGATATACTGCAACCTGTTTACGAGCGCACCAATGGCGCAGACGGCTACGTCAGCCTGGAAGTCTCCCCCTTCCTGGCCGATGATACCGACAACACCATTGCCGAAGCCAAACGGCTGTTTGAAGCCGTTGGCCGGCCCAATCTGATGATCAAAATTCCGGCCACCCCGGCCGGCCTGCCCGCCATCACCGAGGTCATCGGCTCCGGCATCAATGTCAATGTGACCATGATGTTCTCGCTGCAAAATTATATTGACGTAGCCATGGCCTACATCGCCGGGCTGGAAAAACTGGCCGCCGCCGGGGGTGATTTGCGGCGCGTGGCCTCGGTGGCCTCATTTTTTGTCAGCCGGGTAGATACCCTGCTGGATCAACTGCTGGAGAAGGCCGGGCCTGAAGCCAAACTGCTGCAAGGCAAAATGGCGATTGCCAATGCTAAGGCCGCCTATCGTGAGTTCAAGCAAATCTTTGGCAGCGCCCGCTTTCAAAACCTGGCCCAGCAGGGGGCGCGCCCGCAGCGAGTGCTATGGGCCAGCACCAGCACCAAAAACCCCAACTACCGGGATGTTCTTTACGCCGAGGAATTGGTCGGCCCGCAGACCATTGACACTGCTCCGCCGGCCACCATCAAAGCCCTCAAAGACCATGGCCAGATCCGGCCCAGCCTGGAAGAAGGGCTGGATGAAGCCCCGGCGCAGTTGGCCCGCCTCAAGGAGTTTGATATTGATTACGACGCCGCCATGCACAAACTGCAAGTTGATGGCGTCAAAGCCTTTGCCGACTCTTTTGTGGATTTGCTGAAAACGCTCGAAGCCAAGCGCGAGGCCATTGTCTCCAGACAGGTCAGCCCCATGAGTTTAGCTTTGGAGGCTTACCAAAATACAGTTGAGGTGCGCCTGAAGGCCTGGAATGCGGCCAAAGCAGCCCAACGGATTTGGGACAGAGATGGCACGGTCTGGGTGGCGGATCCGGCCCAGGCCGCCCAAACCCCGGAACTGACCAATCGCCTGGGCTGGCTCACCCTGGCCGCCGACATGCTGGCCGAGGTGGATAATTTAACCGCCTTTGCCAACGAAATTAAAGCGGACGGTTTCCGGCAGGTAGTCTTACTGGGCATGGGCGGCAGCAGCCTGGCCCCGGAAGTATTTATGAGAACTTTCTTTGCTCCCTCCCCCTCTCAGGGAGAGGGCGGGGGTCTGCCTCTGACGGTGCTCGACAGCACCAACCCGGTTCAGGTGGCGGCCGTGGCGGCCGGCCTGGCCGACCTGGGCAAAACCCTGTTCCTGGTTTCCAGCAAATCCGGCGGCACCATTGAAACCATCTCGGCCTTTAAATATTTTTACGACCGGGTCGGGCAGGTCAAATCGAACCCCGGCCAGAATTTTGTGGCCCTGACCGACCCCGGCTCCGGCCTGGAAAAGCTGGCCCAAGAGAAAGGATTCCGCCGCATCTTCTCCACCCCGCCGGAGGTAGGCGGGCGCTACTCGGCCCTCACATTCTTTGGCCTGGTTCCGGCCGCCCTGGTGGGGGTTAACCTGACCAAACTCCTGAATCGGGCCAACAGCATGGCCGATGCCTGCCGCAACAGCGCCCCCAACAATCCCGGCTTGCAGCTTGGCGCGGCGCTGGGCGAACTGGCCCTGGCCGGTCGAGATAAAGTGACCTTTTTTGTCTCGCCCAGGATGGCCGCCTTTGGGGTATGGGTGGAGCAGTTGATTGCCGAAAGCACCGGCAAGCTGGGTACAGGCATCTTGCCCGTAGCCGACGAAGCCATTGGCGAGCCGGCCGTTTACGGCGCCGACCGGCTGTTTGTTTACCTGCGCCTGGCGGGGGATGACAATGTGGAGTTGGACGGCAAGGTGGCCGTGTTAGAGGCGGCCGGCCACCCGGTAGTCCACATCCACATGGATGAGTTGGAAGACATGGGGCAGGAATTCTTCCGTTGGGAAATGGCCACCGCCGCTGCTGGAGCAGTGCTCAAAATCAATCCCTTTGACCAGCCTAATGTGGAATTGGCTAAAATCAAGGCGCGTGAGCTAATGGCTGAGTTTGACAAAACGGGCCATCTGCCGCTCGACACGCCTACCCTGGATTACGATGATATTGATGTTTACGGCCCGGCCATGGGTGAGACTGTGACCGAGGCGCTCCGGGCCTTTCTGACCGGTTTCCGCCCCGGTGATTACGTGGCGATCATGGCCTACCTGCCTTACCAGCCGGATATTGACGCCGCGCTGAGTGAGCTGCGCCTGCGTCTCCGGGATGGGCTGCGGGCGGCCACTACCGTCGGTTATGGCCCGCGCTTCCTGCACTCCACCGGCCAGCTTCACAAAGGCGACGGCAATAAGGGCTTGTTTATCCAGCTTACCCACACCCCCGGCGCGGATGTGGAGGTTCCGGGCGAAAAGTACACCTTCGCCATCCTGCACGCCGCCCAGGCCCAGGGCGACTACAACGCCCTCAAAGAGAATAACCGCCGTCTCATCCGTTTCCACATCGAGCAGGGCCAGGACGTGGCAGCCGCCATTCGCAAGCTGATTCCACAGGCTTAACCCTGTCGAAGGATTACCCGCCCGCATGCTACCAATAATGAAAACAACCCCCATCCCAACCCCTCCTCCGCTGCGGCGCGCAAGCGGGGGCCAGGGGAGGGGGTATTTACAAAGGAGGCTATTCTTATGAACGGCGCAATTTTCAGTTTGATCCCGTGTTTAGGTTTTATCTTTATCATCCTGCTTATGTTGGCTTTCTCGGCGGTGCGAGTGGTGCAGGAGTATGAGCGGGGCGTCATCTTTCGCTTGGGCCGCTTTGCGGGGGCCAAAGGGCCGGGTTTGTTCTTCATCATCCCCTTTGTAGACCGCATGGTCAAGGTAGATTTGCGCACCGTTACTCTGGATGTACCGGCTCAGGAGGGTATTTCACGCGACAACGTGACCATTAAAGTCAACGCTGTGGTTTACTTCCGCGTGATAGACCCCGGCAAAGCCATTATCCAGGTAGAAGATTACCGCCGGGCCACCTGGCTCATTGCCCAAACCACCTTGCGGAACGTCATCGGGCAGAGCGAATTGGATGACCTGCTGGCCCACCGTGAAAAGGTCAATGAACAGTTGCAGAAAATCATTGATGAGCAAACCGAACCCTGGGGTATCAAAGTGACCCTGGTAGAGGTTAAGGATGTAGAGCTGCCGCAGACCATGCAGCGGGCCATGGCCAAGCAAGCCGAAGCCGAGCGGGAGAAGCGAGCCAAGATTATCCACGCCGAAGGTGAGTTTTCGGCGGCGCAGCAGTTGGCTGAAGCGGCCCACGTAATTGGCAGCCAGCCGGCCACGTTGCAGCTACGTTACCTCCAAACGCTGACCGAAATTGCGGTGGAGAAGAATTCAACCATCGTCTTCCCCGTGCCGATTGACATGCTCTCCAGCATCAGCGAGTTGATCCGCCAGCAGGTTGAGGTATTGAAAAAAGAATAATCAGCCAGGTTTTTGTAAAGAGCGCGGCCGTTTCCCAAAACCGCCGCGCTCTTTTTACACCGCATATTCAAAGTCCCATCTTCCCGGAAGCTACAAATTGGCCCCACCCCCCAATTTTGAGACAAAGCTTATTTGGAGCTTCGGGGAAGGTTTGCCAAATGATTATGTTGAATTGATACCTGTTCTATGGTATAATGATCTCGACTTTTATCTTAAGATCGAGGTAGACCGATGGGTGGGATTGCCGGCGTCCTGAGAGATTTATACATTCGTTTGCTGGTCTGGTTGGGGGCAGAACCGCCGCCGGGGTATGAATACCTGCTTGGCGCGCCGGCCGAACCCTTAAAATACACCCTCAAACAGGGTGAAACTCTGTTTTCGGTGGCCCGCAAATTCAATATCCATTACGACCGCCTGGCCAAAGCCAACGGGATTGAAAAACCAAACGAGTTAAAGCCCGGCCATACCGTGATGATCCCCCCGGCCAGTTGGGACCCCGCCTCCGGCCCCCTGGCCCACCTGCAAACGCCCACCGAACCCGTCCTCGTCGTCAAGCCGCCTGAGGTTGAAAAACCGCCTCCTGCTTTACCCCCAGAGCCTGTTCCGGCCGTGGTGGCCGAGCCGGCTGCACCCCCGGCGGTAGAAGCGGCCCCGCCGGCGCCGGTCGAAGCGGTTGAGCCAACGTCTCCCGCCGTCGAGGTGATAACTCCACCTCCCCCGCCCCCGGTTCAGCCCCAGGCGCCCAAAACCCTGCCGCAAACTCGTCCCACCGTGCCGCTAGTCTCCCCACCCCCCGAAGCGTCGGTCGCCCCGGTCATGGAGCCGCCCAAACCGGCCTACGAGCAAGGACTGCTTTTGCCCACCGAAGAGCTGGTTTTTCGCTACGAGGTGCAGCAGGGCGATACCCTCAACTCCATTTCTCGTCGTTACGGGGTTACGGTGGAGCAGCTTGTCACGGCCAATGCCTTGAGCGATGAACGGCTTTTTGCCGGGCAAAAACTGGTCATTCCCGGTTATAAGCCCGACCAACCCTCGCCGGCGCTTCCAGTGGAGCCGGAAACTGCTGCGCCGCCCGCCCCACCCGCCGAGCAGTTCTTTGTCTACACCATGACCCGTGGGGATACCCTCAACAGCATCGCCAAACGCTATGATGTTTCGGTAGAGCAGCTTATTGCGGCCAACAATATTGAAGACCCCGCCCACATTCGGGTGGGGCAGCAGCTACGGATTCCCAATATATTTGCCCCCTTACCCTTAACCCCCACCCCGGTGATTGAAGTGCAGCCGGCGCCGCCGGTCGAGGCAGCCATTCCTACCTTTCCGGTGCAGGCCGTGCGGGCCCTTTACATGAGTTACTTTGCTACGGGACACCCCGAAACACGCCAGCGTATTTTTGACCTGCTGGAGCGCACCGAACTGAACGCGGTGGTGATTGATGTTAAAAGTGATGACGGCCTGCTGAGTTATTCCACCCAGGTACCCCTGGCCATAGAGATTGGGGCCGCCCGGCCCATGGCCAAAGATTTTGAGTCGGTGTTGGGCCAACTCAAAAGCCGGGGCGTTTATACCATAGCCCGGATTGTCGCCTTTAAAGACGCGCTGCTGGCCAAAAATGTGCCGGAATATGCCGTCAAACAAAGCCATTCCGCTGACACGCTGCCCGACCCGGAAGCTATGAGTTGGGCCGACCCCTTCTTGCAGCCGGTATGGGATTATAACATTCAAATAGCTCTTGAGGCGGCCCACATGGGCTTTGACGAAATTCTGTTTAGCCAGGCCCGTTTCCCCAGCCCCAGCCCCAACGGAACCCTGCAATTTTCTCAGGAGGCCACGCGAGAAGCCCGCGTTTTGGCAGTGACCGGATTTTTGGGCACAGCCAAAGGGCAGCTCCAGCCATTACAGGTTAAAATGGCCGCCGATACCCTGGGCTACACCTGCTGGCGCAAAGACGACTCGCTCATCGGCCAGGATATTGAGCGCATGGGGCCGTATATAGATGTGCTGTGCCCAATGCTGTACCCTTCGGCCTTTGGCAGCGGCATTCCCGGCTACAAGAACGCCATTGCCTATCCTTACGAGGTAGTCTATCAGAGCGCCCAACGGGCCGTGGGGCGATTGGCCTCCGCTGGCTGCGCCGTCCGCCCCTGGATTCAGGATTTCCCGGATTATCGTTTTGATAAGCGCGTCTATGGCCGGGAGGAGATTCAAGCCCAGATCAAGGGCTGTTTTGACGCCGGCTGCACGGGCTACATGGTCTGGGATAACCGGGTCAAATACACGGACGGGGCCTATCTGCCGGTGACGGTGCGGGCATAAAAAATAAGAAGGCTTTTTCCCTTTAGCACCGGCTTCAACAAGAATCAAAAAGACGGGAGTTTGATCCCGTCTTTTTGTTTTGACTTATCCAGCGGCCGGCTGTCCGCCGTTGGTTTACAACGCCGCTTTGGCCGTCGCCGCCAACTGGCCAAAGGCCGCCGCATCGTTCATGGCCAGGTCGGCCAAAACTTTGCGGTCCAGCTCGATGCCGGCTTCTTTGAGACCGTGCATCAATTGGCTGTAGCTCAACTCGTTTTGACGCGCAGCCGCATTGATGCGGGTAATCCACAAGCTGCGGAACTCGCGCTTGCGCACGCGCCGGTCTCGATAGGCATAGGCCAGCGATTTCATCATCGCTTCGTTAGCGCGTTTGAATAAGCGATGCTTGCTGCCGCGTTGGCCCTTGGTAATCTCTAAAATTTTCTTGTGTCTGCGTTGGGTTTGGGGTCCGCCTTTTACTCTCACCATGCACCTCTACTTCAGCTACCGTAAGGCAGCAATCTTGAAACCCGTTGGCGGGTAGCAGCTTCGTTCACTTCTAACATGGAGTCAAACAAAACCTTTACGCGCTTATTCTTTTTCCGGCGCAGGTGACTCTTGCCGATTTTGGTGCGCATGAGCTTGCCAGAGCCGGTATACTTGAAACGTTTGGATGTGGCTTTGTGGGTTTTTAACTTCGGCATCTTATCAATCCTTATAAAATGATAATTAGACAGACATAACTAAGAGCCAATCTCAATCCCATCACGCTCATTGCCAGCAAGGGTAATGAGCATAAAGACTGCTCTTAGGTTTGATCTGGTTTGGAGATAATAAAGTCAAGTTGCGCTACAGCTTAATCGTGTGGGCCAAGAATCATCAGCATGGAACTACCCTCCATGCCTGGTTTTTTTTCAACCATAGCGATATCATTTAACTCTTCAGCCACCCGTACCAGCAACTCTCTGGCTACTTCTGGATGCGTAATCTCTCGCCCCCGGAAGCGAATGCGCACCTTTACTTTGGCTCCTCGTTCCAGAAACTTGCGCGCATCCCGCAATTTATAGCTAATATCGTGCTCGCCGGTTTTGGGGCGGAGTCTGATTTCTTTGATTTCCACCTTGGCCTGCGACTTGCGCGCATCCCGCTCCCGTTTTTGGGCCTCATACAGAAACTTGCCGTAATTCATTAAGCGGCAGACCGGCGGATTGGCGTTAGGAGCAACTTCCACTAAGTCAGTGGCCTGCTCCAGCGCAATTGCCAGCGCCTTACGAGTTTCCATGACCCCCAGTTGTTTGCCTTCGCCATCAATCAACCGGACTTCAGGGGCGGTAATCTCCTCATTAATTCGGCGTTCCTCTTTGGTGCTTATATGCTGCTCTCCCTCTACTCCTAGAAAATAAAAAAACTGCTTACAAATGTGGCAGTTAAAAAGGGACATCGAGCGTGATGCCCCTTCTGACAACACAAAACGGCCCTCCCAATAGGGACAATATAATATAACATTTTAGGTTCGCTTCGTCAAGTTAGTGGTCTAACTTTCAAAGTTATTTGGCAAACTTTGTACCTTCCCGGAAGCTGTGTAAAGACTACTACACTTTGTCTCAAACTTGGCGGGGGTTTGGGCCAATTTCTAGCTTCCGGGAGGGTGGGATTTTGAGCATGCCCTGTCTAATTTAATCCAGGGTATGTTCGGCCTGGATCATGCGGCGGATATTGGCTTCTCCGCCGATGAGCAGCGAGTGGGTTTTGGCCGTAGTTCCGTGGTATTCCACCCCCGCCAGCAGCGGCCCTTCGGTCACACCGGTTGCTGCGAATAAAACCTGCTGGCTGGTTGCTAACTCTTGACAGGTCAAGATACGCCGGGTATCGAGTCCCGCGGCTTCAAGCGCGGCTCGCTCATTTTGGCTCTGGGGCGAGAGCCGGCCCAGCATGGCGCCCCCCATGGCTCGCACTGCACAGGCGGCCGTGACGCCCTCCGGTACCCCGCCAATGCCCATTAAAACATCGGCGCTGACGCCCGGCGTGGCCGCCACCAGCGCCCCGGCAGTATCGCCATCGGAGCGGAGCAGCACCCTGGCCCCGGCGGTGCGGATTTCATCAATTAAATCGCGGTGGCGGGGACGGTCTAACACAAATACCAACAGGTCACGTACCGGCTTATTTTTGGCCCTGGCAATCAGGGCCAGCGTCCAGGCCGCCGGGGCGTCCATACATTCTGGGGCCAGCACGCTGGCCGCTTCACGGTCTACCACAATTTTTTCCATGTAGACCGCCGGCCCCGGCGCCCACATGGAGCCGCGTGGGGCGATGCTGACCACCGAGATTGCGCCGGAGTAGCCTCGCACCACCGATTCTGTTCCGTCAATGGGATCAACCACTATATCCACCGCCGGGCCGCGGCCCGTGCCAATGTGCTGGCCGCTGTCAAGGGGGGTGCTCTCCCCCAGCCGGCCTTCTTCACCGATGACGATGTAACCGTCCAGGTCAACGGTGCTGAGGGCGTTGGCCATAGCTTCGGTGGCGGCGCGATGCGCGCCTTCGCGGTCGCCCCGGCCTAGCCAGCGGCCGGCAGTCAGGGCGGTGATTTCTGTCACCCGCACTAAATCCAGGCCCACGCTACGGATTAAAGGTTGTGACATGCTTACTGCTCCACGGCTTCCAGTAATTTGGCTGCTTCCCAGGCTAAAACCCCGCCCTGCAACACCCGGATGTTTGCCTGAGTCTGTCCCTGTAACATGTAAGCGGCCCGCTGGCTGCGCCGTCCGCTGCGGCACACAAATACCACCTCCCGGTCGGAGGGTAGGGTGGGTTTTTCTGACAGCAGTTTGGGTAAGGGGATAAGCTGGGCTTGAGGGATATGGCCTTGCTTAAATTCACGGGGTTCGCGCACGTCAATGACCAGCGGCGGCGCATCGCTGCGCATTAGTCTGTGCCACAACTCCTGGGGGGTAATCTCCGCAATGCCGTTGGTGGGAATATGGGTGTACAGCGGAATTGTGCCTTGCGGCAGCGGTCGCTTGGGCAAATTTTGACACTCTTTAAAGGCGCGTACTTCACACTCATAAATGCACAGGGCCGGATCCAGAATTTTGTGAAACAGGTACTCAATAGCGTAATCTTCTCGCAAAATATGGTCTGCCCCCAATTGAAGACAAAAGCCGGTAGACTTCATCAGCTCCAGCACCGGGCTTTGAACTTTCATCAAAAATAAATCTCCGCCTCGCTCTCGACAGACGCGCAGCAGCGACTCTAGCATGTGGATGCCGCTGATATCGCAGTGGTTGACGCCGTGCATGCGCAGCAATAAAAAACGCTGGCCGGGATTCCGGGCCAGGATTTGGCGAATAGACTCTTCGACATGGTTGACTGCCCCAAAATAGAGGTCGCCCGAAATTTTGAGAATGCAAAGCTGCGGGCAGCAAGGTTTGTGAGGTTGGTGGGCAAAATGCTTAAAGGTGTCATCGGGCAGCACGATTATCACGCGAGGGGTGCTGGTCTTCAATAAATAGTACACCAGCGACATCAAAATTCCCGCTAAAACCGCAAATTGAAGCGGCAAAAAGAGGGTAGCCAAGAGGGTAACAATCATAATCAGGGCATCGGCCCGGGCCCCGCGCCAGATGCGCTGCATCTCTTTGCGATCAAGCATGCCGTAAGCCGCCAGAATCAACATGCTGGAGAGCGCCGGGCGAGGAATGTAAGCAGCCAGAGGCGCCAGCACAAACATGGCGATAAGGACAAACAGGCCAGAGAAGACATTAGCCAGCGGCGTTTGCGCTCTGGCTTCATAGCTGAGGGCCGAGCGGTTGAAGGAGCCGGAGCAGGCATGGCCGGAAAAAAGGCCGCAGGCAATATTGGCTAAACCCTGTCCCACAAATTCCTGGTTGCTGTCAAGGCGCTGGCCGCTTTGGCTGGCCACCGAGCGGGCAATCGAGGTGGCCTCTACCAGCCCAATGGCGGCTACCGCCAGCGCCCCGACCGAAAGTTCGCCGATCAGTTGCATGTCCAGGAGCGGCAGGGAGGCCAGCGGAGGCAGGCTGTGGGGCAATTCGCCGATGATTGTGACCCCGTGTTGGTCCAGCCGGAACAGGCCAACCAGCGCGGCCGCCAGACTCAGGCCGATAAGCTGCGCCGGCCAGCGGCGGTTAAAGCGCCGGATCAATAAAATTACCGCCAATGTGCCCATACCCAGGCTCAGGCTGATGAAATGGGTTTCCGGGAGATGCCAAAAGAGATTTTGGAGGGTATTGAGCAAGCCGGGCGGGGCAGAGAACTCCAGCCGCAGTAATGTTCGCATTTCACCCACCGCAATGAGCACGCCGGCTCCGGCGGTAAAGCCGATGATGACCGAGTCGGAAACAAAATTGACCAGCATGCCCAGCCGGGCCAACCCCATCCCCAGCCGGAAAACTCCAACCATCACCGCCAGCAAACCGGCGGCAATGTTAAATTCTGGTGAGCCGGGCGCGGTGAGCGGGGCCAGGGTAGATAAAACCAGGATCGAAGCGGTATTGGTTGGCCCGCTATGAAGATGGGTGGAAGAACCCCATAAAGCGCCCACGATGGCCGCGACGATGGCGGAATACAGCCCCATCTGGGGAGGTAAGCCGGCCAGCAGCGCAAAAACAATGGCTTGCGGCAACAACACGACGGCTACCGTCAAACCGGCCAGCAGGTCGGGCTGTAAATCACTCAGCCGGTAACTGCGAAAAATCCGCACCGGGCGCAGCAAAAAATAGGGAACGCTCTGCACAGCCGCCAAGATAGGATTGGTTTCATGCAAATTTTGGGAGATAAACCACATAGCTGCAACCGCGCTTGCTGTGGGGATAAATTACTTTGTTCATTGTACATCCATTTTCCTGCCTGCGTCAATCACTTGGCCGGAAGTGATACAGGGCATGTGCAAAGTTATTGGGCAAACCTTCCCGGGAGCTCCACCTAAGCTTTGTCTCAAAATTGGCGGGGTTTTGGGCCAATTCTTGGCCTCATGTAGCTTCAGGGAAGGTGAGACTTTGAACATGCCGCGCGGAAGTGATATGGCTCATTTTTGCCAATCATTGCGCCTAAAGGTATAATTTTCTTTCCGATAGATATTACTAGAAACAGAGGTTGCGATTATTATGACCAAACGAACTTACCAACCCAAGCGTCGCCACCGGGCGCGAGTACATGGCTTTAGAGCGCGGATGGCTACCAGTGATGGGCGCAAAGTGCTTAAAGCGCGGCGCTTAAAAGGGCGCAAAGTATTGGCCGTGCAGCGGGCTCACCCCAAGCATACCAATTGGAATGCTGACTGAGATTAACTAGAATGGGATGCCTGACCTGCTGAGGACGGCTTCCCACCTTACCAAACGCCTGTTTTAATTTTGTGTTGGTTTCATGCAGCGCAAATATCGTCTACGCCGCAACAGTGACTTTCAACGAGTGCGGCGTAGCGGTAAATTTTATGCCAGCCCTTTAATGGCGCTGGCATTTCTGCGCAATGAGTTAGACCACAGCCGCTTTGGGTTTGTGGTCAGCAAAAAATTAGGTACCGCCGTCCAGCGTAACAAGGTAAAACGGCGTATGCGTGAGGCGGCCCGATTACGGTTTGAGGGCATTAAACCAGGTTTTGATCTTGTTTTTATGGCTCGACCTCCGGCGAGCCAGGTCAATTATACCGAGCTTGAAAGATCTTTAGAAAATTTATTGATGCAGGCCGACTTGTTGATTCTTAAGCCATGAAACATCTGGCTTTAGCTTTGATTCGATTTTATAAAAAGTTTATATCGCCGATGTTGCCTCCGGCATGTCGCTTTCAGCCAACTTGTTCCCAATATAGTTACCAGGCCATTGAAAAATATGGTTTGCTGAAAGGGGGGTGGCTGGCTATCAAACGTATTGGGCGCTGTCACCCCTTTCACCCTGGTGGGTACGATCCTGTTCCGTGAGCAAGGCCTGTTGGTTTTATAGAGAGGATAAAGATATTTTACCCGTGCAGTTCATTAAGTCGTTAATCCCATCCCTTGTTCTGATTAGTGTGCTCGCTTTTTTAGCCCTGTATCGGCCAGCCGGCGCTGCCCCGCCTGATAACGCCAAACAAAGCGCCAATTCAATTGTGCAGGATGCCGGCGTGACCCTGGAAAAAACGGCCAGTACCGCCGAAGTGGCCCTGGGTGACGTGGTTACTTATACCGTAACCATCAAAAATGAGAGCGACAAAGCTATTGATTTTAATTTGACCGACCGTATGCCGGAAGGCTTATCGCTGGCGCTGCAATCTCACTCTATTTCAACCACGCTGGGTACCACCGATAATAAAAATAATACCCTGACCTGGTCGGGTACGCTGCCCCAGGGTCAGGAGACTTCGGTTATCTACCATGGTATTCCGCCTTCAACCACAGCGCCTGGAAAAACCATAAAAAATGTGGCTAAATTAGAGTTTGGTCAAACCAAACTGGAGGCCAGCGCCACTATTACCACCAAACCCCGTGACTTGGGTATTTGGGGCTATTTGGTTAACTATATCGCCTTATCGCTGGTTTCTCTTGACAAGCTTTTGGAAGGCTTTGGGCTGCCCTATGCCTTTGGCTTTGCCATTATTCTCTTTACAGTGCTGGTCCGCCTGCTTACTTATCCCCTGAATGCGCAGCAAATTAAATCCTCCAAGGCTATGCAAGAACTTCAGCCGCGTATGAAGGAGTTACAAGACAAATACAAGAATGACCGGGAAGGACTGGCCCAGGCCCAAATGAAATTATATCAAGAGGCCGGAGTCAACCCGTTTATGGGCTGTTTGCCCATGCTGGTCCAAATGCCAATCTGGATTGCCTTGTACAACGCCTTATCTCAGTTATCCCACGAAGGGCTGTTGTACGAGGGTTTCTTCTGGATCCCCAGCCTGGCCGGGCCGGTGGCTGATCGAGGAACGGGAGGTGGATTTATGCCTCCCTGGTTAGCTCCTTTCCCCTTTGGAGAACCATCAATAGGTTGGATTCCCGCTCTGGCTTATCTGGTGCTGCCGGTGGTTTTGGTTATATCCCAATATTATATGCAGCAGATGATGACCCCTCCCAATCCAGACCCGCAGCAAGCTTCGATGAACTCGATGATGAAATTCATGCCCCTGATGTTTGGTTACTTCTCTCTGGTGGTACCCTCCGGATTAACTCTTTATTGGTTTACCAGCAACATGTTGGCCCTGGCCCAACAATATTTTACCCAGAATGGTTTGAAACCAGCGGCGGCCTCAGCAGGAGCAGCGCTCAGCGCTCCGGTGACGGCCAGTCCGATAACGCCTAATGTGGAAGAAGATAATAAAGATAGCCATGCTAAAGCAAAACGAAAGTCTAGACGTAAACGCTAAAACCGTTGAGGAAGCTATTGAGCAGGGGTTGGCTCAAGCCGGCCTCACCCGGGAACAGGTTGAAATTGAGATTATCAAAGAAGGGAAGCGAGGTGTTTTTGGTATCGGAGCTGAAGAAGCCCAAATTCGGTTGACTCTCAAAAAACAACCTTCTCTGGCCCCGGTCCAACCACCTCATCCTGTGTCCCAAGCCGCTGTTTCTGAGAGCAGCCCAACTGCACCAGAATCGGCCCCTGCCTCCGCCTCACCATCCCAAACCAGCCAGTTTAACGAAGTTGAACAGATTGCCATTGCCTGTTTGGAAAATTTGTTAAAGTTTATGGGGATTCAGGCCACGATAACACACCGTTATGCTCCCGACCTAGTTGAAGGGGATGAAGAGCCTCCTCTGGTATTGGATATTATAGGCGGCGATTTAGGCATTTTGATTGGCCGCCAGAGCGAGACTTTGCAGGCTTTACAATTTATGATCCGTACTATGGTGAGCAAACAAACTAACCGCTGGCACCCCATTATGATTGATGTGGAATCTTACCGGGCGCGCCGCCGCAGTTCTTTGCAGCGCCTGGCAGAACGCATGGCCGAGCGAGCCGCCAGCAGCGGCAAAAAGGTGGTATTAGAGGCCATGCCGGCCCACGAACGACGCATCATCCACCTCACCCTGCGCGACCATCCCGCCGTGATTACCAAAAGCGTGGGCAGCGACGACAATCGCAAAGTAACCATCATCCCAAAATAAGAGGTAATTAGTGATTGGGAATTGCTACCCACCAATTACTACTTACCAAGACTTTTTATGTAACCCAATACCGACAACCCTGACCCACCCCTCGCGGTGGGTTTTATTTGCCTGAGAAAAACCTTTCCCAAAGCTTTAAGACGCCGTTAGCTTCCGGGAAGATGGAATAGAAAATGGAGCAGAGCTTACCTGATGGCCTACACTGATGATCGAACCTATCTTTTAGTAGGGACTGTTACCAAAGATTTATTACCGGATGATCGTTTTGTTTACGGAGGGACGGTCAACTATGCCGGGGTGGTAGTAAAGAACCTGGGCTGGCGGCCGGTCATTGTCACGGCGGCCGCCCCTGATTTTGCGCCTCCGGCTCATTTGGCCGAGGCAGAATGGCACGTAGTTCCGGCTGCCGTTACCACAACCTTTCGCAATGTTTATACCCCTCAGGGCCGGCGGCAAACCGTGGGGCCAATTGCCCGTTTCATTGGCCCGGCCGATATTCCGGCTGCTTATCGTCGTTTACCGCTGGTGCATCTATGCCCGCTGGCTCAGGATGTTGACCTGGCGGTAGCAGATGTGTTTGAGCAGGCAACCCTGGTTACCACCCCGCAAGGATGGCTGCGCCGTTGGGATGAGCAGGGCCTTGTCTCGCTGGGCGACTGGCGCGGCGCCGCCGAAATTTTACCCAAACTGCAAGCCACCGTCATCAGCATTGAGGATATTGAAGGTGATTGGTCCATTGCCGAACGATGGGCCGCCCAAACTGCGATCCTGATTGTTACCCAGGATAAAGATGGCTGTACCGTTTTTCACGGTGGGCGGCGCTATGCTGTACCGCCGCGCCCGGCCCGGCCGGTAGACCCAACCGGGGCGGGCGATGTTTTTGCTGCCGCCTTTTTTATTCGCTACTTCGAAACAGACGATTTGTGGCAGGCGGCCTATTTTGCCAACGTGGTCGCTTCTATGGCTATTGAGCGGATTGGCCCTGCCGGCGCTCCCTGGCGTGATGAAGTGGAGGCTTACATCGCCGAGCACCCGGCGGATAAGTTTTAAGATTGGTAATAACCTGGAGGTATGGAGGATTGGAAGGCTCTATCCAAACTTCCAGCCCTCCATGCTACGACCAAATTTAACCTCATTCCTGAATTGTTTGTCACTTGTGGCTATGTTACAATGGTTCTCAAACCTCCCTGAGTAAAGCCAAATATATCATGTCTGAACGCTCTGCCTTTGTTTACGCCGTTGCCAACCAAAAAGGAGGGGTCGGTAAAACGACAACCACGGTCAACCTGGCCGCTTTTTTGGCCGCCCGCAAAGCCCGCGTCCTCATCGTTGATGCCGACCCGCAGTCCAACGCTACCTCCAGCCTGGGGGTCAGGCTGGAAGACGGGACGCTGTCTTTGTACGATGCTCTGGTCAACAAAGTTCCCCTGGCCGAAATTATCAGGCCAACCGCCCGGCAGCGGCTGATGCTTATCCCGGCCGCACCCGACCTGGCCGCCGCCGAGGTGGAACTGGTGCAGCAGTTGGCCCGCGAAACCCTGCTGCAAAAGGCGCTTAAGCCGGTGCGGGCCGACTACGATTTTATCTTGATTGACACGCCGCCCAGCCTGGGCCTGTTGACCATCAATGCCCTGACCGCCGCCAGCCACGGCGTCATCATTCCGGTGCAGTGCGAGTATCTGCCCCTGGAAGGGCTGGGCCAATTGGTCCATACCATCAACCTGGTGCGGGAGAGCCTTAACGCCGATTTACAGGTGACCGGGGTGGTGATGACCATGTTCGACAGCCGCACCAACCTGGCGCTGGAGGTGGTCAACGAGGTGCGCCAGCACTTCCCGGCGCAGATTTTTAATACCATCATCCCGCGCAATGTGCGCTTGAGTGAGGCCCCCAGCTATGGTCAGGATATTTTGGCTTACGCGCCAGATTCAACCGGCTGTAAGGCTTACCAGGCCCTCACCGAAGAGTTATTGGCACGGGTGCGCAAGCAAATGGTTGACAGGTAGCAAGGTTACAAGGTAGCAGAGTTACAAGGTTGCAGAGTAACAGAGTTACAAATTGCGGCCTTGCTACTCTGTTACCGGCTACGCTGCAACTTGTTACTTTTCAGGAGGGCGACATGTTGAACAAAAAACGAGGTTTGGGTAAAGGTCTGGAGGCGCTGATACCGGCCGCACCCAAAGCCGGCGACTCCGCCATATCGCCCGGCGTTTTTGAAATTCCGGTGGAGCAGATTGCCCCTAACCCCCACCAGCCGCGCCAGGTAATGGACGAAGCCAAGCTGCAAGAGCTGGCCAACTCTATTGCGGCGCACGGTTTGATTCAACCGCTGGTGGTCACACGGGTAGGGGAGCGTTATCAGCTCATCGCCGGAGAGCGGCGCTGGCGGGCCAGCCGCCTGGCCGGTTTGGGTACGGTGCCGGTCATCGTCAAAGAGAGCAGCCCGCAGCAAATGCTGGAACTGGCCCTGGTAGAAAATATTCAGCGGGCCGACCTGAATCCGTTGGAGGAAGCGGAAGCCTACGCCCACTTGATGCAAGAGTTTGGCCTGACTCAAGAGGCGGTGGCCGAGCGGGTGGGCAAAAGCCGCACCGCCGTTGCCAATACCGTGCGGCTGTTGCATCTGCCGGAGGAAGCCAGGGCCGCTTTGGCCGCCGGCGAGATTTCCGAAGGGCATGCTCGCGCCATGCTCAGCCTCAAAAAGCAGCGAGACCAGCTCAACTTGCTGGCGACCATCATCCACCGCGGCCTGAACGTGCGCCAAACCGAGGCCCTGGTGCGCCAATTATTGTTGGGTGAAGACAGCCCCAAACCTCAGCGTCCCCCCTTATCCCCCCACGATAAAGCCATGCAAGCCCGCTTTGAGGCCAAATTGGGCACGCGGGTTGACCTGAGCCGCAACGAGGACAACTCCGGCCGGCTGGTCATCCACTTTTATTCCCAGGAAGAGTTACAAGCTATTTTTGATGCGATTTTGGGCAAGAATGAGCAATTGTAAACTTGGGTAGAGACAAAATTTTATGATAGGGGGGAAATGAAACTAATGGTAGGATAATATATGGCATAGGTGAAAATATCGAGATGATTATTACGGTCACGAGTGCAAAAGGGGTAGATAGGTTTGAGTGGGGAGTTTTTACGAAAAATTACACCAGTCTCTTGGCTGGTCTTCAGCTTTGCAGTGGTGTAACTAAATGTAAGTTTGTAAAATCATTTTCATTACCATTAGCTTGGCAATATTTGATTGGGGTTGAGGCCCTGGATACACAAGGGAAAATATTGACAAAATTTGTTGAATTCTCCGTTGAATGAAAAGAAGCTTTTTAAATTCCTTATCGCGAAATTCAGTTTGGCAACCCTATCGGGCGTCTAGGCTTAGTGGGGTGATGTATCTCTAATGCTCTTGTGCAATGAACATGCATAATTCGGCCCGAACTGGTAAAATAATGGGTAGTCGCCGGCAAACATTCAAGAAAGAAGTAGAACGGTGAAAACCACCGCTGTTAAAACCAAAGAAGAGATTCTCTCCCTGCTACAGTTGAATGAGGATAAAATTAAAGCCTTGGGGGTCAAAAGATTGGGCTTATTTGGCTCTTTCAGTCGCAATCAGCAAAATCCGGAGAGTCATCATGAGCCTGCGGCACACCACCGACGATGAAAATCCCTCACCCCGTCGCTGACGCGACTCCCCTCTCCCATTGGGAGAGGGGTTGGGGGTGAGGGCTATTTTCGAAGGAGCGACATAGCTTTGCTGGTTGAATTTGAACCGGCTTATAAAACCTTTGACAATTTCATGCAGCTTTCCTTTCTGCTAGAAGATGTGCTAAACCGGCCCGTCGAATTGGTGACCCCTGAGTCGCTCAGCCCCTATCTACGCCCCCACATTGTGGCCGAGGTTGAGGATGTCCCTTTCGCCGTTTGAGTATCTGCGCCACATTTTGGATGAGACTGAATATTTGGTGAGCCAAACTCACGGGTTAAGCCAAGATGAGTTTATGAAGGATGAAACACTCAAGCGAGCCTTTGTGAGAAGCTTGGAGATTATTGGAGAGGCAGCCAAAAAAGCGCCAGAGGACTTGAAACAAAAATATCCGCATCTTGATTAGCGTGGCATGGCCGGAATGAGAGATAAGTTGATTCACGGCTATTTTGGAATAGATTATGAGCTGGTTTGGGATGTAATTACAAATAAAGTTCCCCGGTTAGAGCAGGAGATTGCCGAGCTTCTCCGTAATGAGGGCAAGGTTTAAGTTCCACAGATCACACCCGCCCCAGCTTGACCTCCTCCAGCGCCTCCAAGCGATCCTGCAAAGCCCGCACCTCCTCATCTACCTCGGAGGATAAGCGGCTGTAATCGGCCACGTGGTCGGTGGATTGGCCGGTGAGCACTTGAGAATAAATCGTCCCCAGAGCCGAGAGCGTTCCCTCCAACTGCAGCTCTGCGTGCTTGATAATATGTTCCAATCGTTGTAAAGCCGCCCATTGATTTTTGCGGTTGGCCAGGGTGCGTTCCAATTGGCCGCGGATGGTCGGATCGCTTTCCTGATCCAGCCGGGCCGTCAAATCGCTAATGGCTTGCGGCACGCTCTCCAAATCCTGGCGAATCAAGCTGTCCTGTTGAAAATTATCAATCCGCCCGGCCAGCTCTTCAATTGCCTTGACCCACTCATTTACCTGCTGCGCCAACTCTTGCAGCCGTGCCCGCGTATTGGCGTCGGCCGAGGTTTGGATGAGGCTGTCAATCTGGCTTTGGTAGGCCACGGCTTTATCCAGGTGACTCCAAACCGCAGAGGTGTGGGATTTGCCTTTGGTCACCAGCGGGTAGGGCGTGGGCCGGGCTGGAGTCCGGCTGCGCTGTTCTGCCGCAGCCGCTTCTGGGGCGCTGGCCTGATTTTCCGGTCGCGCCTCGTCTGGATGCCGGTCTTGCCGGCGCTGCTGGCGGCGATCTTCCCGCTCCAAAGTATCCTCTTCGGCCTTATCTCGGCCCGTCAATGCGCCTAACAAATGGAAAGCCAGCCCTATCCCCCAGCCCAAAGCTGGAAAGAGAAACCACAGCGTGTCGGTACCGGTTATCACGTTAATGATGGCTAACATGCTGATGATGATAGCATAGGAGCCAAAATGGCTGGCAAAGCTGCGCCATTTACGGCTGAGGTTCGGCATCGCACCCAAAATTAACCCCCACAGGTGAAAAGCCAGCCCCACTCCCCAGCCGAGAGCCGGCCACAAAAACCAGAGAGAGTCGCTGGAAGTGACCAGGTTGATACCGGCCAGTGCACCAATAACGATAACGTATGATCCCAGGTGACTTAAAAATCCCCGCCACTTTTGGTCTGCATTTTGCATAGGTATTCCTCGCTGCGGTTAGAAACCATCAGAGGTATTATAGGAGTCTGGCCTTTAAAAGAAAAAAAGCCGGCGCTTAACCGGCTCAACAATAGAAAATAGGGAGCACAA
>CAZDMM010000045.1:0-19479 GCA_964505845.1 uncultured Caldilineaceae bacterium | reverse complement strand
TTCAAAAAACTTGCTTCCGACGCCCTTGGTCTCAGTGATATCGGCTCCGTTATCAAGCCGCAGGATTATGATAAGGTTGAGTCCGACGATTACGTGATGCATGAAGAAGATGAAAAAATCTTTTTCCTCATTAAATCCAAATCGGATGAATACTGCTTTACCAATAAAGCCTTAATTCATGTGGATGGCACCTCAGCCATGAGCAAAAAACGCACCCTCAGACGTTTTGACTATTTGCACTACCCCATCGAGGATGTGACCCTGGAGACTGCCGGCACTATGGACATGGACATCGAAATCAAGTTTAACATGGGTGAACATTCCTACTCCATTGATGTTAACAAAAAACATATGGAAGAACTCAAAGATTTATATAAAGCCTTGATTAAAATCGGCTCAATCCAGCGTGAAAATGCCAAACTTATGCAATATGCCCAAGATAGCTTAGAGGCGGCCTCAAACACGGTCAACCGCTCTACCAGCGCCAATACCCTTGAAGAACAGTTCAAAGCCATCAATCAATATGCCTTTGCCTGGCTCAAACAGGCCCACGATACCTATATGCTCAAAGATTTTGGCCCGGTTTTTGAAAAATTCATCAAAAACTAAGCCAACTTAGCAGATTCTTCAGCTTTACCTCAAAATGGCATGGACCCCTGCTGGTTTGGCAACCGAGGGGTCTTTTTGTTTGAGAAATTCAAAATACCAAATTTGACAGGTAATTATACATTGGACTTAAAAAACGAAGTTTTATCCAGCGCCGCCTTAATCAAAACCCTGGCAGCTTTGAACGAAATTGGAGTGCGGATTAACCGGCTGGGGTTAGGGCAAGACCTGCCCGCCACCCTGAAGCTGATTGTGGAAAATGCGGTTGAGGTGGTCGCCGCCGGCGCCGAGGCCGCGCCATCGCCCCAGGCTTCGGCGGTGATCTGGATTTATGAAACTGAACCGCAGGCTTTTGACCCCGGCTCACGGGTGTCGGCGGGAGAACCGCCCGGCGCCTCTGCCGATGATTACCCTCGCCCCGACGGACTCGGCATGCAAGCGATTCAGCGCCGCCGCCGCATCCTCTCTTATGAAGAGCGAGGCCGCGCCATCCATCCGGCCAAGCAAGCGGTGGGCGCGCGCTCGTTGGCCTGCTATCCTTTGATTGTGGGTGAGGTCATGCTGGGGGTGTTGTATGTTTACCGCTGTGATGAGCGGCGCTTTAGTGAGATTGAACTGCTGCTGCTGGATAACTTTGTTAACCTGGCGGCCCTGGCAATTTATTATGGCCGGCAAATGGGGGGGATGCACCGCGCCCTGCAGCATAAAGTGGATGAGTTAGAAAAATTGAATCGCGCCTCGCGCCTGGTCAGCAGCCGTACCAATCTGGATGCTACCCTCCAGGAAATTCTTTCCATTGGGCTGGATTTGACCGCAGCTCAATATGGCAGCTTTGAGCTGCTGGATAAAAGAACCGGCATGCTGGCTATCCGGGCGCTGGCCGGTCGAGCCGATAACAGTGCGGCGGGACAACCTTTGGTGGTCAATGAGCAGAGTGTGATTGGCTGGGTAGCTGCCCGGCGGCAATCGCTGCTCATTTCAGATTTGCAGGCGTCGCCCTGGTCGGCCATTTACCAGCCTTTGCCGGTTGACCGGCCCATGCGCTCTGAGCTGGCCGTGCCGGTCTTGGGGGCGGGCGGGGTTTTGGAGGGGGTCATCAACATTGAAAGCCCCCTGCCCAATGCTTTTACCCTGGATGACCAGCATTTGTTGGAAGCCTTAGCCAACCATACGGTGATTGCGCTGCAAGAAATTCGCTTGCTGGACGCCTTGCAGGAGATTGTAGGCGTCCTGTTGAGCAGCGATTTGAACGTGTTGCTCAAGCTGATTATTGACCGGGCCTGTGACCTGATCAACGTGCCGGTGGCCTCCATTTGGACGATTGCCGGCCCCAATACCTTGCTGCTGCGCCAATCTACCGCCGGCCACCACCGGGGAGAGCAACTGCCGCTGGATCGCAGTTTGACCGGCCGGGCCATCCGCCTGCGTCGCCCCATCGTTATTGATGATGTGCGCGCTCACCCCGATTTTTTGCACCGGGATTTGGCGGTAGAGCAGGGCTGGGTTTCGGCTATTGTGGTGCCGTTGCTCATTCCCGATGAATCCCGGCGCGCCCTGGGCAGCTTTAGTTTGTATGCCCTGGAACTGCGAGATTTTACCGATTGGGATATCAAACTGCTGACGGTGCTGGCCAATCACGCGGCGGTAGCTGTTCAGGGGGCGGAGCAGTTGACCCAATTGAAACAGGCGCGAGAGCGACAGGCCACGCTGGAGGCTTTTGCCGCCGTGGGCGATGTGGCCGCCAACCTGATGCACCAGCTCAACAACCAGGTGGGGGTCATTCCGGCCCGGATACAGGGTATCGAAGACAAGTGCGCCGAGGCGCTGGCCTCGACCCCCTATTTGCTCAAAAATTTAAAAGAAATTGAGTACAGCGCCCGGCAGGCCATGGCCATTGTGCGCGACTCGATGGCCCACCTGCGCCCGGTGGAGCGCCAGCCGGTTAACGTCGCTCAATGCCTGGAACGCGCCCTCCGGCGAGCAGCCCCTCCACCCGAAGTTAACCTGGCTCAAACCGGCCTGCCCGGCCTGCCGCCGGCAGTTGCCAGCGAGACCCAGTTGGAGATGGTTTTTTATAACCTGATTGACAATGCTCTCACCGCCATGGCCGGGCGAGGCGACCTTCAATTTTGGGGCGAGAGCCAGGGCCAGGAAATCAAATTAACCATCTGCGATAGCGGGCCAGGGATGACGCCCGAAACTCTGGCTCACCTGTTTGAGTTTTCCCCTCTCAAAGCCGCCGCTCAGGATGAGGCAACCCGGCGTTTGGGTTTTGGGTTGTGGTGGGTCAAGATATTTGTGGATCGTTTTGGCGGCCGGCTAGAAGTAGACAGTTTGCCGGGGCAGGGCAGCCGCTTTACCATCTATCTGCCCGCCGCGTCACAGGGGTAAAATGCGGATTTTGGTGGTTGAGGATAACCCCGGCTGGCAGGAGATTTTTAACGAAATTATCCAGGACGCCGGCTATGCGCCTCACCTGGTCGCCAGTTATCAAGAAGCCCTGGCAGCCCTGGCCGAGCCTGATTTTGCCCTGGCGGTGATAGATGTTTCTCTGTCGGAGCAGTTGGCCGAGAACCGGGAGGGCGTGGCCGTGTTGAGGAAAATTGCCGCTTTGCCAAACAAGCTGCCGGCCATTATCGTCACCGGCTATGCTACGGTTGACCTGGCCGTGGAAACCCTGGTTGACCTGAACGCGGTCAATTTCTTTCGCAAAGATGATTTTGACCGCCGCAAGTTTAGCGAGGTTATAACCAAAGAGGCGCTGCGCCCGGTCGCCCCCTCAAAATCTGCCGTCACCGCCCTGGACAGCCTGAGCGCGCGGGAGCGGGAGGTGTTGGCCTTATTGACCCAGGGGTATACCAACAAAGAAATCGCCCAGCAGTTGGTGGTAACGGTCAACACGGTTAAGAAGCACACCCAAAGTATCTTCACCAAGCTCAATGTTAACAGCCGGGCGGCGGCGGTGGGCCGGGCTTTGGGACAAAAAGAGTCTTAGTTGAATAAGGCGCGAAAGAGGGGGGTAGGCTGGCTTTTACCCTTAAAGGTCAGCGACGGGAGCGGTTCAACGGCAACGGCGAAGGTGAGCTGCTCACGGGTGGCCTGGCTCAACCAGACCTCGCCGGCCGGGACTGCGCCGGTAATCCGGGCTGCCAGGTTAACCGTGTCGCCGATGGCCGTGAAATTATAGTGGCGATGCGCCCCGATATTCCCCACCAGGGCCGGCCCGGAGTTGACTCCTACCCCAAACTCCAGTTGAACCGCTGCCGGCAAATTTTGGGCGCGATGGTGGGCCACGGCCTGCTGCAAAGCCAGGCCGGTTTGCACCGCCCGTTGAGCGTGGTCGGGTTGGGCGGTGGAGGCATTGAACATCACCATGATGTTATCTCCCTGATACTGGCTGACGACCCCGCCAAATTCCTCCACCGCCTCGGCAATCACATCAAGGTATTCGTTGAGCAGGTAAACAATTTGTTCCGGCGCAAGCTGCTCCGACAGGGTGGTAAAGCCGCGCACATCGGCAAAGAGGATAGAAACCTGGCGCAGTTCACCCCCCAACTGCGGCTGTAATTCTCCCTTGAGCAGGGCGTCGGCTACTTCGGCGGGTAAATAGTGCCGCAAGAGGTAATCCAACTGGTAGCTTAAATCGGCCAGTTTGCGCCTGGTCAGGTGCAGTTCATTGCGATGCTGCATCAACTCCTGGATGTACTGCCCCTGTTCGGTAACATCGGTTACCAGCACATTTAAGCCAATCCCTGCGCCGGGTTCGCCAATAATAACTGTGACCATTAGATACAGGGCCTCTTGGTTAGGGCCGCGGCGGTTCAGATGATCCAGGCGAAAGAAGGGGCTTTGGCCCTGGCTAACGTTCTCCAATGACTCTTCCTGGCCAACCAATTCGGGCAATACATCCAATAAGGGCCACCCCACCAGGCTGCGCTGCTCCCCCATCGTCCAAACCGGAAAGAGGAGATCATGCTCCACAATCCGGCCCTCTAAATCTACCAGGGCGCAGCCCGTTTTGAGGCCAATTAAAGCGGCTTGGATGAAGTCGGGGATTTTCATAAAAGGTTCCTGAGGTTAAGGAGCTGGAGTGGCGGTAGGGGTAATAAGCTTGGGTGAAACCGGCTGGAGCATAGTGACCCAGCGCGACAAGATCCAGCCCACAATTTCTACGCCGGGTTGGTCTCGGAGTGGCACCCGGATGCGGTACCAATCGCCATACTGCGCCAGCACCTCAACCGGGGCGCCCAGCGGCGCGGCTAAACCAGTCCCTTCAATGTCCTCCGAAGGTTCATCCCGCAGAAAAACGTTGCCACACATCACCCCATTAAACGGTCGCGGCGGGGGCGTGGGCGGGCGGGTGGGCCGGGGGGTAGCCGTAGCCGTAGGCGGGCGCGGGGTGGGCGTCGGGGTTGGCGTAAAGGTGGGCGTGGCGGTGGGCGTGGCGGTATCGGTAGGGGTCGGCGTAAAGGTAGGGGTAGGGGTGGGCGTGGCGGTATCGGTAGGGGTCGGCGTAAAGGTAGGGGTGGGAGTGGCCGTAGAGGTAAAGGTAGGGGTGGCGGTTGGCCGCAGCACAACAGCCATGGTATTTTCAACCCGCCAAATCCACCAGCCGCACAGCAAAAAGGGCGGCAGGATAATTAAAGCTATCAAACTGCTGATGATGAGCTTTTGGGAAACAGAGAGAGCCTGGGGAGTTGACTGGCTGGCGGTTTGATAGGGCTGCAGCAGCGCGCTTGAGAGGACCCGGTCGGCCGTTTTGACCAGGTCTGGATCGCTGCCGTCAAACTTTTTCAGGCTGTCGTAGTGCTGCTCATGCAGTTTAACCAGGGCTTCCCGCATCTGCTCGCGGAAACCGGCCGGTTCGACGCCGTCAATCACCACCGCCAGGTAGGCTGACCCGCCGGCTTCCAGCAGGATGTGCTGCGATTCGTACTCGATTGCGCCTAATTCACCGCTTTCACCCCGGCCAAAGGCTTCACGGGCAAAGTCACGGATGGCGGTAAGCATGCCGCTGACCAAATCCCGGTCAGGCAGCTCGCCGGCGTCGCCGGAGAGATGGCGAATCAGCAAGCCCGACTCGCGGTGGATCAGGAATATCTCCCGCACCCCAAAGGGCAGAGCCTCGCGCAAACGGTATTCGGCCTCTGACACTCCCTGAAGTTGAGCCTGCCAGCGGCGCACCGTGTTGGTAGGGCTAACACTTTGACGCACCCGCGCATCTACCGTGCGGGCCAATTCACGGATCGACTCGGCCACGGCTTTGTTGATGGTTTGGCCGATAACGGGGTAAAGCGCGTCAATAATATCTTCACGGGCCTGGTAGATTTGGCGGCGCAGGGCTTCGCCAATTACTGGGGCAATGGCCTGGGCAATTTCATCGCCAGAATTTTTGATTTGCTCTGCCAGGATGTCGGCAATTACCGGGCTGATCTTGTCAACGAGGGTATCTGGTTTAAACAAGACCTTGCGCAGTTCCTCAATTCGGTCGCTAGTTTCGCGGTCGCCCGGCATACCTTATTCCTGTGAAGGAGCCAACTCCTTCAGTAAGCCGGTCACATTGCTGCCGGTTTCCAGACGGCTGGCGATTTCGATCAACATAGCGGCCAGGGCTTTGCGGTCGGTCTTCTGGTCATCCAGGCGATCCACCAGGCGGCGCAGTTCAACCCGCAAATCGTCTAACCCCTGGCGCATCTCCCGCCGCAGCGCGTCCCATTTGCGCTCGTGGAGGTCTCGATGCTCATTAACGGTGATTTTGAGGGCGCGCAAGTCCCGCTCGTGTTGGGCATGGCCTTTATCCAGTTCGTCGGCGTGCTGAGAGGTGTTTTGGGTGAACAGCTCTTGCTGGCGAATTTGGGTGAGCAGTTGTTGAATCAAGGCTTCTTGCGCCCGCAGTTTGGTCACCTCGCGGCGCAGTTCATCGAGGGTTTGCTGAGTTTCTCGCTCTAAAAGTTCAAGCCGGCTGATCTGGGTGCGCTCAAAATCCTGGGCGTGATCCTGGGCCAGCCGCAAATCGGCCATCACCCGGTCGGTCTCTCGCCGTAAATCGGCAAAGTGACGGTCATAAGCCTGCATGTGGGTACCAAAAAGAATTTCGCGCAGGCGGTCTGCCTCGGCTTTGCCCAGGCGTTCGCTAACATCCTGGCCCAGAATAATCTCGCGGACACGCTCCAGTTCATCCTGAGTCCTGGCGTTGACGTCGCGGGTGGGGGAGGCTGGCCTGGCTAGTGGGACCGAGTCTGGCGCTGAACTGTTGGTAACTGGGGCTGAAATGGGTGAGGTATTGGTTGGGTTTTCCATGGGCTGTTTCCTTTCTACTTGATGAGGACATTATGGTATAACCAAGAGGCGCTGTCCCAAAGCCTGGAAAAAAAATTCTACATTTTCACCGGTTTTGGCGCTGCTTACAAACCAGGGGAGTTGATACCGGCCGGCCACCGCGGCCAATTCATCGTCGGTGATGGCCCGTTTTTCAACCAGGTCTACTTTATTGCCAACAATTACAATGGGGGTGCGAGGATTGACGCTCCAAAAATCACGAGTATAGTTAACCATAGCCTGGAGCGTTTCTGGCCGGGTTAAATCACACACCAATACCGCCCCGGCCGCGCCGCGATAGTAACTGCTCATGACCCGGTCAAACTTTTCACCGCCGGCCAGATCCCACAGTAATAGGGTTAGGTTGGTAGCCTGACTTTCTGTTTGAAGAGAAACGATTTTGCGGTCAACTTTAGCGCCGATCGTGCTAAGATATTTATCCTCAAAAATACCTTCCACAAAACGGCGCACCAGACTGCTTTTTCCCACAGCAAAGTCACCTAATAAACAAACCTTCTTTTGAATAACGGTCATTAGGCAACTGCTTTCTGAGGTAGTATAATCTCGTTCCAGTTTTTGGGGGGGCCTGAAAAGCGCAGACATCTTATTGTACTAGAAGCGGGTTAGGGTGTCAAGATACTTATTTAGTAAAGAAATACTACATAAACTTCTGAGGCTCATGTACAGCACAAGTGCAAAGTGACCGGCGCTTCCTCATTCTTCGAGGAGTAGCCAATCAATCCTGAAGTGCCGGTCACTTGTTCTTAACATGAGCCACTTCTGAAGCGATCAGAAAGGCGCCACCTTTATGCCCCACGACCTTGAATTGTTGTTGGGTTTGACTCAACCGGCGCGTAAACAAAGCGTTGGTTATGCCCTTGTTGACCAAAATCTTAACGTTTTGGCGAATAACGCCGCCTTAAACGAGTGGATAGTTGGCAAAACCGAATGGGTGGTGGGACAACCCTTATTGGAGTTGTTTCCAGAGCTAATCGGCCTGGAGGAATCGTTACATGGCCTGGTGCAGAACCAGGCCGAAGCGATTAGCCTGCCTAAAATTTATCGGCCCGGCGATGATGAGTCTGGGCGCTATTTTGATCTACAGGTAGAACCGATGTTTTATTTTGGTTCGGTGCTTTTGCTAACGGCCGCCGACGTGACCCCCCAGGCCAAACTGGAGCAAGAGTTACGGCATGAGCGTAACGAACTGCGGCTTCAGATTAAAGAGCGGCAGCGGGCCGAAGCAGCCTTGCAGCAGAGCCATGCCCGCCTGGAAGCGGCGGTGGCCGAGCGTACGGCCGAGTTGAAGCAAGCGGTTGAACAGTTACGCCTTGAATTGGAAGAGCGGCAGCGAGCCGAGGCAGCGCGGGCAAAACTGGAGGAACAACTCCGCCAGGCCCACAAAATGGAAGCTGTAGGCCGCTTGGCCGGCGGAGTTGCCCACGATTTTAATAATCTCTTAACGGTGATTTCCGGTTATTGCGACCTGTTGTTGCAGCATCCCCGCTCTCAAGAAGAGGATATCTTTTACCGGTATATCTCAGAAATAAGAAAAGCGGGCGGACGGGCGGCGGCGCTGACCAAGCAACTGTTGGCCTTTAGCCGCAAGCAGGTGATGCAGCCTCAAATTTTGAACTTGAATTCGATCGTAACCGATATGGAAAAGATGATTCACCGTCTGATCGGTGAGAATATTGAACTGGTCACCGTGCTGGCGGTAAACTTAAAACCGATTAAGGCCGACCCCCACCAACTGGAGCAGGTGCTACTTAATTTAGCTATTAATGCTCGCGATGCTATGCCCAAAGGGGGAAAATTACTGATTGAAACCGGCCAGGTTGTGATTGGCCAGGAGCATGCCTCTATCCCCTTTGAAGCACTGCCGGGTGAATATGTCCAACTGACCGTCAGCGACACCGGCATAGGCATGACAGAGGAAATTAAAGCCCATATCTTTGAGCCGTTTTTTACCACTAAAGAGGCCGGCCATGGCACCGGCTTGGGGCTGGCCACCTGCTTTGGCATTGTTAAACAAAGCGGCGGCCATATTGAGGTTGACAGTGAACCTGAGCGCGGCACCACCTTTAAAGCTTACCTGCCCGTGGTGGCAGCATCCACCGGCCCGGCTCCAAAGTCAGAGGATACCGAGGAGCAGCCGCTGGGTAGCGAGACCGTCCTGCTGGTTGAAGATGAGCCTATGGTCAGAGAATTTGCGGTGCGGGTGTTGCAGGGGCGGGGGTATACGGTGTTAGAAGCCAGTAACGGGGAAGAGGCACTGCAAAAAATACACCGGCGGCCGTCCGACCACCCGCTGGACCTTTTAATTACCGACGTGGTGATGCCCCGCCTGGGCGGCAAAGAATTGGCCGAACAGCTTAAGATTATGTACCCTACCCTCAAAGTCTTGTTTATCTCTGGCTATACCGGTAATACCGTTATTCACCAGCAAGGTTTGGGGCCGGGGATGGCTTTTTTGCAAAAACCCTTTTCACCCGGAACATTGGCCCGCAAGGTGCGTGAGATATTGGATAATAATCCTGAGAGTATTCAATAAAATTACCCTGGCCGCGCCGGGCGGACGGCGCGACCCTGGCCGGGGCCAAAAAACCCGTTTTCCACTACGCCGGAAAACGGGTTTCTTTGATTTGTTGAAACCGCCTGGTTTATTTTGGCCCCGGCTGCGTTAGCAATTTAACGATGGGGCGCAGTTCCATCCACCACTGCTCTTTGGGCCGGCGATGAGGCACATCGAGCATGCGGGGCAAATCTTCCAGGCTAAAAAACTTAATCTGCCCGGCCTGTAAGCCGATGAAGGTTCCGGCCGGCGGCTCTTGCTCGGCCTGCTCAATGAGAAACTCAATGCAGCGGGTGGATAGGCGAGTGGCCTGAATGCGATCAAAAGGTGAGGGGTTGCCGCCTTGCTGTAAATGGCCCAGAATGGCCTGACGCACATCAAACAGCGCCTTACCCTCCTCTTCAAACAGGGCGCACATAAACGGAGTGGTGTAGAGCGAGTTGGCGTACTCGTTGCGGATCATCAGGGCCAGGCGTTTGCCGCCCTCAAAGCCGGCCTTGAGGCGGGCCAGGTCTGCCTGCAAATCTTCCAGCGTTACCCCTTCTTCATTCAAGTAGACCCGTTCTGCACCGGTAGCCAGCCCCCCCATCAAAGCCAGGTAGCCGCAGTAGCGGCCCATCACCTCTACCACAAAACAGCGTTGGGATGACACCGCCGATTGTTTGATCTTATCTACCGCCTGCACAATGTTATTCAAAGCCGTGTCCGCACCGATGCTTAACTCTGAGCCGGGCAAATCGTTATCAATGGAAGCGGGCATACACACGAGGGGGATGTTAAAGGCCGGAAAATGAGGCCGCCGGGTAAATAATTCATGAGCCGACTGGTAGCCTGTCCAGCCGCCAATCATCAAAATGCCATCAAGTTTGTGATCCTCAATCTGCCGGGCGATACTGTAAAAATCGCTGCCGGTGGGCACATAGCGGTTGGTGCCCAGTTCGGCCCCCCCGCGCGAGGTAAAACCGTTGACGCTGGCCCACTCCATAGGGACAATCTCACCGACGATCAGGCCTTTAAAACCGTGCCGCACTCCCAACATTTGGTGGCCTTGATCCAGCCCTAAACGCACCGCCGCCCGCACGGCCGTATTCATCCCCGGAGCCGGGCCGCCGGAGTGCATCACCGCCAGGCGTAATTGCTTTTGGCCCGGCTTGGGGGGGTGGGGCATGGCCCGCACCAGGGTGCGCAGCGTCCGAAAGGCATTTTGAAAGCTGTCGCCGCGCAAAGCCATGGCCCGTTTGTAATCTTTAGCGGTAATGGCCTCATTGACCGCGTGGGTTTGGCGCACGCAGTCCATCAACGGAGAGTGAACAATGCGATTGCCGTGAATCCCAATCAACTGCGGCTCATCTTCCGGTTTAGCCGACAACAGATACTCTACGGCGGCGTAACCCATGAGGGTGCTCAGGTTACGGTCAAAAGCGCTGGGAGCGCCGCCGCGCTGCACATGCCCCAAAATCGTCACCCGGGCATCCTCACCCAGCCGCGCTTCCAGAACTTGCTTCACATAGTCGCTGGTAATAGGTTTGCCATTCCGGTCCTGGGCCCCTTCGGCCACAATGACGATGCTATCACGCCGATGCCCGGCCTCGCGCCCCGCCTTCAAAACCTCGCACATCTTCTCTTCCCAATGATCCAAATCGGGTGGATTTTCGGGGATCAGCACCCAATCTGCGCCGCCGGAGATGGCGCCCATCAAAGCCAGGTAGCCGCAGCGCCGGCCCATCACCTCTACCACAAAAGTGCGCTGGTGGCTGGCGGCGGTGCTGCTCAGGGCGTCTATGGCTTCGGTGATGCGGTGCAGGGCGGTATCGGCCCCAATAGTCATATCGGTTCCAAACATATCGTTGTCAATCGAGCCAACCAGCCCCACAATGGCCAGGTAGGGGTGACTGTGGGCCGTCCGCTGGCTAATCTCGCCCAGTTCGACCAGTTCGGCCAGCAGTTCCGGCCATTCCTGGCGAAAGAGATTGGCCCCGGTCAGGCTGCCGTCACCTCCGATGACCACCAGGCTATCAATTTTTTGTTTCAAAAGATTGCGCGCCGCCTGCCGCCGGCCTTCTCTGGTGCGGAAGGCAGCACAGCGGGCCGTACCAATGGCCGTGCCGCCTTGCTGTAGAATTCCGCCCACCGAGTCCCACTGCATAGGGCGGATTTGGTCGCCGCCATCAACCATACCCTGGTAACCTTCCTGGATAGCATAAACCTCAACACCCCGCGCCAGGGCAGTGCGCACTACAGCGCGGACAGCCGCATTCATGCCAGGGGCATCGCCGCCGCTGGTTAAAACGCCGATTGATTTTTTGGATGGTGTAGCCATGATAACTACTCCTTATTAATGATGACCGCCGACCGCACCCCCTCCCTACCCTCCCCCTCTTAAGGGGAGGGTGGGGGCCAGTGGTCTTATAGATTTAGCCATAAAAATATCCGGTTTGCCCGGCCCGTTAGCATCGGGTATAACTCCCACAATGACAAAGCCAAGTTTTTGATAAAACTCATAAGGGTGGCCGCGCAGATTTTTTATTTTAGCCAGGTGCTCAAAAACATGGGGATAGAGGTTGACCCCGGCCAGCGAGGTCATATGATCCTCGTCGTCGGCGCCCAAAAACAGGGTGAGCGCGCCCCGCTGCCGTACCTGCGCTTCCAAATCCAGTACCAGGGCGCGGCCAATGCCCTGCTGTTGGCGCTCCGGGCGCACCACCAGAGGATGAAGCTCCCAGGCATGACTATAGTGCTGAATGGCGCCAATCCAGCCTAACACGGTCCCATCCGCATCGAGCGCCACCCGGCTGAGGCGATCTGGGCCAAACGACTCCCGGACGGTCTGCAAAGCCGGCTCCAGCTCCGGCCAGGCCGCTGGCCAGTGTTCCTTAAAGGCTGCAACCAGCAACGCGGCCGCCTGTTGGATGGCCGGCTCATCATCAGAACGCAAATCTACGATTTTCATTGCACCTTCCCGGAAGCTATTTTAAAGTTAGGCAACCTTAACATTTGGATCTCTGGCTTTAGAGGAAGCTTCCGTGAAGGCTGCTTTTTTGTGCCTTTCCACCGCTTCGCGGATGGTTTCAAAGTGAATGTCCACAATATCCTCCACCTGGGGGGCATATCCGCCGGCCATAGCGATGGCAACCGGCAAGCCTTCGGCCTGGCAGTAATCAAACACCAGCCGGTCTCGCTGGGCCAGGCCGGCCTTGCTCAAGGCCAGGCGGCCCAAGCGATCCTCCACAAAGGGGTCGGCCCCGGCCAGATAGATGGCCAATTCGGCCTCGGCTCGTTCCAGGGCTTGCTGTAAGCCCTGTTCCAGCGCGGCCAGGTAAGCCAGGTCGTCCGTGCCATCCTCCAGTTCAATATCCAGGTCGCTTCTTCCTTTGTGGAAAGGAAAGTTTTTAGCGCCATGGATGGAAAAGGTAAAGATGGTAGGGTCGTCGGCCAGGATGGAGGCCGTGCCGTTGCCCTGATGCACGTCGCAGTCAATAATGATGACCCGTTTGACCCGGCCTTCGGCTTGTATGGCGCGGGCGGCGATGGCGCTGTCATTAAAAACACAAAAGCCCTGCCCGGCGTCGCTAAAGGCGTGATGCGTGCCGCCGGCCAGGTTGGCCGCAAAACCTTCGGCCAGCGCAGCCCGGCAGGCTTCGATAGTGGCCCCGGAGGAGCGGCGGGAGCGTTCTACCATCTCCGGCGACCAGGGAAAGCCGATGCGCCGGATTTCCTGAGGGGTTAGCTCGCCATGCTGAACCCGACGCAAATAGTCCGCCGTGTGGGCGCGGGTAATTTCCTCATCGGTGGCGGCGTGGGGGACGCGCATATTTTCTGGTGCAATCAGGCCAGACTCGGCGACGCGCCGGCGGAGCAGGCTGTATTTTTGCATAGGAAAACGATGCTCCGGCGGCAGCGGCAGAACAAAGTGGTCGGTATAAAAAATTTTCATCGTTATGCCGCCATTATGCCATGAGTTAGAAGGCTAGACAAAGTTATTGGCGGGGTGAGTTGGCTGGTGTATAATCGTGAGGTTAACATGGATGAAGCCGGAGGTTGGAGATTGGAGATTGGAGATTAAATTCAATCTCCAATCTCCAATCTCTATTTTTGAAGGAGACTTGTTGTCGTGAAACTATTTCTAATTCGGCATGCTCAGTCATATAACAACGCCTTGCCGGCGGAGCGAGAATTGTTGGACCGGGTATGTGACCCACCGCTGACTGAGTTGGGGCGGCAGCAGGCCAAACTGCTGGCAGAACACCTGACCACCGGCAAAAACCCGGAATTTTCAAGCTGGGTTTCGGTGGAAGGGACGGCCAGCCACAACCGGCGCGGCTACAATATCACCAGGCTTTATTGCAGCGCCATGCATCGCGCCTTGCAAACGGCCCAGCCGATTGCCCAGGCCCTGGGCTTGCGGCCCGAAATCTGGCTGGACATTCATGAGCATGGCGGCATCTACCTGGATCACCGGGATGAGCGGGGTATTGTGGGTTATCCCGGCAAAACCCGCTCCGAAATCCTGAGCGAGTTTCCCACCTGCCTTGTGCCGGAAGCGATTACCGAAGCGGGCTGGTGGAAAGGAGGCCAGGAGGATTGGCCCACCTGCCATGGCCGGGCCATCAAAGTGGCGGCAGCTTTGCGGGCGCAGGCCGCCAGCGAGGAGCGGATTGCCCTGGTTTCGCACGGTGGATTTTTAGACGCCTTGATTAAGGCCCTGCTCAACCAATCGCCCAGCCCGCACGTGTTTTACTACAAATTCAACACCGCCGTCTCCCGGATTGATTTCAGAGAAGATGGCCGGCTGGATTTTCGCTACTGGAACCGGGTAGACCACCTACCGCAGGAGTTGATTTCATAAAAATTCTAGACTAAAATAGGCCGGATGTGACTTTAGCGGGTATCAACCAGGAGGATATTTGGCGCATTTGCAAAATTGGCTGTTAGGCTCACAAAGCAAGACGTTCAGCGGGCATGTTGACGTGGCTCACGCCAGATATTGGCATATTCTGCTGGCTCTGGTATGGGTAACAATATTCTTATTCATTATGGTGCAACCGTTACGGGTTAGCCAGGATGCAGCTTTGGAGCTGCAAACAGCCCAGTTGATGCTTGAAGGCAAGGCGCCCTATGTGGACTATTTTCACATTGACCCGCCCCTGATCATCTATTTAAGCGCCATCCCGGTGTTTTTGGCCGGGCTTTTTTCTGTTAACGTTATCCCGGTTTTCTCGCTGCTTGTTTGGGTTTTGATTATCTGGTCAACCTTAACGATTAGACGCCTTCTCTTGAAAGTGGCGACGCCCTACAGCCAGGTTGACCTGGGCATGCTGCTTTTAACCTGGACTTCTTACTCTTTGTTGATTTTGCTGACCAGTCCCAATTTTGGTCAGCGCGAACACCTGTTTATTCTATTATACTTTCCCTTTTTTATTTTGCGTTGGATACGTTGGGAAGGTGGCTCTACTCCGCGTTCAACCGCCATTTGGCTGGGGGTAATGGCTGGCCTGGGTACATTTTTGAAGCCTCAGTTTGGGCTGATAGCCCTGGGGCCGGAGTTGTATTGGAGCATTTCCAGGCGCAGCCTAAAGCCCCTCTTGATGCCGGAGGTTATGGCGTTTGTGGGGTTTGGCCTGGGCTATCTGATACATTTTCTTTTTTTGCCCCAGGCTATGCAGGCCAGTTTTTTTGGCCGCTGGCTGCCGTTTATTTTGCGGGGATACCAGGTTTATAACACCGATTTGATTGGCCTGATCACGCTTGAGACAATCATCTTTGCCACTATCATGGGGTTGTTTCCTTTTGTAGTGGAGGCAACGCGCCCGGCGGGCTTTTGGGGTCTGCTCCGGCCACTGGCAGCGTTAACTTTAGGGGCAGTGCTGGTCTATTTGCTTCAGGCCAAGGGCTGGACTTATCACGCGCTACCGGCTTTTGGCTGGGCTTTGATGATCCTGGCGGTGTCGCTTGTGTGCAGCCGGCCCCTGGCTTTTCGGGATTCGGAGCCGGGGCAAGGGATTTTTAGGGTCAAATTTAGCCAAAACCAACTCTGGCCCCTGGTGTTAGTTGGGGCGGTGGGGTTATGCGCCGGCTGGGTGTGGGAGCGCGCTCAAGATGCAGCCCAACCGGATTCCATCTCTAAAGCCATGCTGGCCTACAGCCAGGAAGGAGACTCTGTCCTGGTGATCTCCACTTCGGTCCGGCCCGCCTATCCAGCCTTGATACAATTAAACCGGCGTCCCGGCTCGCGCTATCTGTGGGCATTTCCAATTGCCATGTTATACAGCGGGGTGACCAGCGACAGCAGTGGTAACTTTCCTTACCGTTCGTTAGCAGAAGCGCCGCCAGAAGAGATCCGTTTTCTGGATGAGCTGGCAGAAGATATAGCCACTATACGCCCGCAGCTTATTTTTATTGATATTGGCAAAGGCTGCTCTGGCTGCCCGGCCGGGTTTGTGATTGGCGATTATTTGCAGCATGCCGGTTTTGCCCAAAACGTACTCCAGCCAAATCATTATGCCTTGCAAGGAACTATAGATAAGTTTGCCCTCTTTAGATTGGAAGAAAAGGCCCCATGAGTTTGGACTGGAAGCATTGGGTTTTGCTTGGAGGGATTTTTGCCCTGGCTTTGAGTGTGCGAGTGATGGCGCTGGGGGGCTTTCTTACGGCTGATGAGCCTTTGTGGATAGATCGCTCCCGCCATTTTGCCGGCGGCTTGTGGCTCCCCAACTATGAATGTCCACCCTCCGACCGGGGCCGCAATTTTGCTACCAGCGGTTGGGGGTGTACGCTCCACTCAGAGCATCCCGGCGTTACCACCATGTGGGGCGGCAGCCTGGGCTTGTTGTGGTACTATTGGCAAAATGTTCAGCCTAACGGGGTTGACCTGCGCAGCTTTCTGGCCTCCATTAATCCGGGGCGTCTTGATCCGGCCTTGATCTTGCCCGTCCGTATGCCCCTGGCCATTGTGAACTCCCTTTTTATTCCCCTCTTCTACCTGCTGTTGCAGCGTCTTATAAAAAAACAAGTAGCCCTCATGGCAGCCCTGCTGGTTGCACTGAGTCCTTTCCATGTGGCTCTGTCGCGGGTGCTTCACCACGATGGGTTAACGGCAGCTTTTATGGGCCTGTCGGTATTAGCTATGATTGGTTATTGGTTAAAGGGGTGGCGCTGGTATTGGCTGCCTCTTTCGGCCGGTCTGGCCGGTTTGGCTTGCCTTAGTAAAACGGTGGGCTGGTTCACTATTCCTTTTGCGGCTGTGGTGGGTTGGCTGGGACTCTACTATCGCTGCCGGGGAGAAGCTAAAGGATGGCGGGTGGGTTGGATTCAGATACGGCGCCTGGTTGTGGAGGGATTGGTTTGGGCTGTTGTCCTGGTAGCCACTTATGCCATTTTTTTTCCGGCAATTTGGGTTATCCCTGCCGAAGTTATGCGCGTGGCCCTGCTGCAAAGCGTTGCTTTGGCCGAGGATGAGCATGGCTATTACCTTTTTGGACAGTCTTATTCAGGCGACCCTGGCCCCTGGTATTACCCGGTTGGCTGGCTGCTGCGGGCCACACCGCTAGAAGTGCTGGGGTTGGTTGCTTTGGCGTGGGCCGTGTTTGGCCGCGCCAACAGGCAAAGATTCAAAGCAGGGTTAGACCAACATCCTGTTGAAACGGCGTTGTTGTTGTTCTGCGCCCTGTTCTTAATTTTCGTTACGGCTGCCGGCAAAAAATTGGAGCGTTATTTTCTGCCGGCGACGCCTATCATTGATGTTTTTGGAGCTTATGGGCTGCTCTGGGTAAAAGATAAAATTCTAAGCCACTGGAAAACCCAAAACTTTAGCTTATTCAAGGCGTTTAATCTCGCCTCATGGTCGGGGCCGCTTGTCATTTTGCTGTGGCAGGGTTGGTTTATCTGGCAGCATTACCCATACTACTCAACTTTTTACAACCCCTTGTTGGGGGGGGCCGGCGCAGCGACGCAGGTGTTAATTGTGAGTTGGGGCGAAGGCATGGAGCAGGTGGGCGCTTATCTAAATCAACAGCCGCAGGCAGCTTCTTTGAAGGCGGCGGTGTGCGGCACGGCAGATTTGCTCAGCCCATTTTTTATCGGCGAGGCGCACAGTTGCTCTGAACAACATATTGTCGAGGCCGATTATGTGGTTTTTTATCACCGCCTGCTGCAGCTTGGCAAAGATGAAGATACCTGGCCTTACTTTTCTCACCATTATACGCCGGCGTTTCGGGTAACTTTAGCCGGCCTGGATTACGCGCTGGTTTATCGCAATCCCATTGAACACAGCGCCTACTCGGTTGACAATAACATTCCCAATACGGTGACGACTTTTGGTTACACGCTGGCTGCCGATGGAACCTTCAAGCTTTTTTGGCGCAATTTGGCTGCGGGTGAACCTTACCTGCTGGTTGGCCTGGCCGGCTCTCAGGGGCCAACGGCCTGGGTTGCCTGTACCCCGACGCCGGGCTTTGAGGCAGAGGTGGCCCTCCCCGGCGCCATTGTGGAGAGCATCTGCCCCCTGGCCCAGGCTCACACTGCGGCTGATTTGTATGACCTGCAGTTGGGCCTGGCAGATCATAATCAAATAACGCCCATTGATTCCTCCAGCTTAGCCTTGATTGAAGTGGGGTCAAACGGAGAATTTAAATCTGTTGAAGCCGAAATTGGTTTAGATGACCTGGCCCGGCGAGCCTTGCCCGCCCATGCCACCCCGGCTGATATTTCTTATGGGGACCGCATGCGCCTGGTGGGTTATGAACTCAAACCGGCGGCCTGGCAAGCTAACCGGCCTGGCGAGGTCATTCTTTACTGGCAGCCGCTCCGCCGCCCCGATTTTGGCCTGGCCAGGGCTGTTCAAGTGCTGCTGCGCCTGTCGTCGCCCCATCAAGGCGAGCCGCTCCTGACCGTTACACAGCCTATGCTCCCCGCCGCCGCAACCAACCGGGCCTGGGCGCGAGGGTCTGTCATTGCCGCCCCTTATCCTGTTTCACTCCCGCCTGTTCTTGAGCTTGGTCAATATACTCTTGAGTTGTGCCTGGCCGTGGCAGGTCAAAATCAAATCTTACCCGGCACGGTCAGCGGTACCAACAAACCGGTTGAGTGCTTAACCCTCTCGGTTAACGTGACCGGATAGATAACGCCATCGTCATGAACCAACCCGTCCTGTTTGCCAACCGGTATGAAAAGTTAATGGTAGCTTTGGCTCTTATTTTGTTGGCCGTGGTTATATTCCGTAATGCCTGGCTCACCGATGACGCCTATATTACCTTCAGAACCGCCGACAACTTTATCCATGGTTACGGCTTAACCTGGAACAGCGTTGAAAGGGTGCAGGCATACACTCACCCTTTATGGCTGTTCTTGATCATCGCCGCTTATGATGTGACCGCTGAAATTTTTTATACCACCCTGTTTTTATCTATGCTGCTGTCGGTGGTTGCCGGGGTGGCCTTGGCAACTAAAATTGCCCACACTCCCGGAACAGCCCTTTTGAGCCTCGCCATCTTAACCTGTTCTAAAGCTTTTATAGACTACGCCACCTCTGGCCTGGAGAACCCACCCACCTATCTGCTGCTGGTGATTTTTCTGTGGCTTTACCTGTCTACCTGCCGGGCCGATGCAGCCAGGCCGGTTGAAGGCCGCACCTTATTCAAGTTAGCCTTTGTCGCCGGCCTGGCTACCCTCAACCGCATGGATACGCTGCTGCTCTTTTTACCGGCTCTGGCCTACCTGATTTTTTTGGATAAGCTGCCCCGTGTCAAAACATACCTGGAACGGGTTGGGGTGGCGCTGCTTGGGTTTGGCCCATTTGTGCTTTGGGAGATATTTTCCTTATTTTATTATGGGTTTCTCTTTCCCAATACCGCCTATGCCAAGTTAAATACCGGGCTGAGTCAAACCACCCTGTTGACTCCAGGCTTGTATTACCTGGTTAATTCATTTCAATCAGACCCCCTGACGTTGATGGCGATTGCTGCCGGCCTGATTGTCTCATTTAC
>CAZDMM010000044.1:8953-19552 GCA_964505845.1 uncultured Caldilineaceae bacterium | reverse complement strand
TACAGGGCGATAATCGGCGGGATGAGGGCCAGCAGGGCAAAAGCCAGCGGGGTGAGAAAGGTCATCACTGGCGTAATCCTGAGGTAAGGTGTTGCTGACACGGTGACAAGGTGACATGGTGATGGCTCATTTCAAGATTCCTCTTTGGCGCAGAAAAGCAAAGATAAATTCCTCAAACGGCACATCCGTAGTGACCGGCACGTAAGCGATGCTGCGCTGGCCGCACCAGGCCCGGATTTCGTTTTGCCAGGCGGCCAGGCCGCTTTTGTAGCGACTCAAGGCCTCGAAATCGGCGGTGATTTCCACGGCCTGGCCGCTTTCGGCGTCGAGCAGGCGCAGGTCGCCGCTGAGGGTGTGGATAACCTCGTCGGGCGAGAGCAGGTGGATGAGGCTGATCTCGAAACGGCGGGCGAGTAGAGCCTTTAAGCCATTAGTCCAAACCGGTGCAGGGGAGCGGGAGAGCAGGGGGGCAGGGGAGATGTCAAATAAATCGGAGAAGATGAGCAGGGGGCCGGGCTGGCGGGCCTGGGCGGCGTAGCGGGTGAGGCTCTCGGCCAGGTGGGTGGAGCCGGCGGCGCTGAGGCCGGTCAAAAAGTCAAACAGGGCAAAGGCTTGCTGCCGCCCACGATGGGGCTGAAAATAGTGGCCGCCTTCCAGGGCGGTAACGGTCACTTTGTCCAGGCCGGCCAGGGCGATGTAGCCCAGGGCGGCGGCGGCGCGTTGAGCATAGGTAAATTTGTGGTTCGGTTGTCCGGCGCTGTTGGGTGGCCAATCCATCGAGCGGCTGGTATCAAGTAATAAGTGCATGGTCAAATCTTGCTCTTCCACAAAGAGCTTGATGAAGAAGCGTTCCAGCCGGGCGTAGGCGTTCCAATCCACCAGCCGGAAGTCATCGCCGGGAACGTAATTGCGGTAATCGGCAAACTCCACCGATTGCCCCCGCTTGGGGCTGCGCCGTTCTCCCTGCCATTGGCCGGGCCGGGCTTGCCGGGCAATCAGGGTGAGTGACTCGAGGCGGCGCAGAAATGTCTCGTCAAAAAGTTTGTTGGAAGGTTGGAAGACTGGAGGGTTGGAAGACTGGAGGGTTGGAAGACTGGAAGGTTGTGGATTAAGGCTAGAGGTCATAAAGTTCCTCATCTTCTTTGAGGACTTTATAACTACGGTCCCAAGAGTCATTCCCTTTTTTCTCTTTAAGAGAGCGAATGAGCGCGCCGAGGGTGTTCCAGATTTGGTTATATAAATCGAGTAGTCGAGTTTCGTCAGTGGGTTTGAACTGTTTTGCCAATTGATAAACCCGAAGTTCGCGCAGACCTTGAGGTTGATACAGCATAAGTGTCTCTCCTGAAATGAGGAAGTTAGAAGATTAGAAGATTGGAAAGAGGCAAAAACCTTTAGCCTTCCAACCTTGCCGGAGGCACGCAAAGCGCAACCTTCCAACCTTCCATTTTATCCAAAAGCGCCTCAATGATCCCATCCGCCCTCACCCCTTCCGCTTGAGCCTCGAATCCCAAAATCAAGCGATGGCGCAGCACCGGCTTGGCGACAGCCCGCAGGTCGTCAATGGCTACATTGTAGCGGCCATCCAGCAGGGCGATGATTTTTCCGGCTAGAATCAGTGCCTGCACGGCCCGCGGGCTAGCCCCGTAGCGCACGTAGCGACGCACCTCGTCGGGAGCGTTGGCGTCGTCGGGGTGAGTGGCGCGGGTGAGGCGAGCCGCCGCCTCGGTGACGTGACGGGCGATGGGCACGGCGCGAGCCAACTGCTGCATGACGACAATGGCCGCGCCGTCGGCCACCGGAGTGAGGCGTTCGCTCGTTGTGCCGGTGGTGCGGTCGGCGATGGCGACCAACTCCTCGATGCTGGGGTAGGGTACGTCAATTTTGAAGAAAAAGCGGTCAAGCTGGGCTTCCGGCAGCGGGTACGTACCTTCCATTTCCAATGGATTTTGGGTAGCCAGCACAAAGAAGGGCGCTTGCAATTGGTGGGTGGTGCGGGCCACGGTAACGCTTTGCTCCTGCATCGCTTCCAGCAGGGCCGATTGGGTTTTGGGCGTGGCCCGGTTGATTTCATCGGCCAGCACCAGGTTGGCAAAAATTGGCCCCGGCTCAAAACGAAAGGCCCGCCGCCCGCTATCATCCTCGCTGATGATGTGCGTGCCCACGATGTCGGCCGGCATCAAATCGGGGGTAAACTGGATGCGGCTGAAGCGGCAGTCAATGGCCTGGGCGATGGTGCGGACGAGCACCGTTTTGCCCAAACCGGGTACGCCTTCCAGCAGCGCATTGCCGCCCGCCAGCAGGGTAATCAGCGTCCCCCGGATCAAATCACGCTGGCCGACAATCACCCGGCCAACAGCTTCTTCAATGGCGGCGGCGGTTTTTCGGAAGTCATCAGGGGTGAGGATGGGGGTAGACATAATTATAGTTAGACTCCTAAGAAATAGCCCTCACCCCCAACCCCTCTCCCATTGGGAGAGGGGAGTCGCGCCAGCGACGGGGTGAGGAATTTTCATCGCTGGTAGCATCCCACAGATGCGCGGTCACTTCTTTATACCACTTTCAGCAAAACAAAAGTAAGGTCATTATCGTTGTCGGTAGGAAGGCTCAGTGAGACCAGCTTATCAACTGCTTTTTGCGGATTTTCGTACCGTAATAAAACCTGGCGAATCTGCTCAAGTGTGAGGTTTTCTCGACCTGAACTTAACAAAATTTGATCGCCAGGATACAGCCGCAAGCCTTGATTGGCTTCACTCTGTTGGCGAGACTCAGACAAATTAAGACGAAGTCGAAAATTCGGAGTAGATTCGGAGTCATCACCTAACCAGCTGGTAACTCTGGGTAGATCAAAAGGATGCCCAGAATGGCTACGATGAAATTCATCCGGGGTTATCTTGTCAAGATCAAATAGTAACTGTGCCCAATTATCATCAACGGAGATTTGTCGTAAGTCTTGATGCCGTAACAAGTAGATTTTACAATAGCCAATTGTAGCGATGTATAATCGCCCTGCCATAATCAAAGCAGCCACGCAGAGACCTCTTGCCATGTCAGAGCTTTGATTAATGATTCGTTGGGTAGCGGTTTCAAAAGCCTGGGTAAAAACAGTTCCTATGCTCACTGACTGTACTTGGGTGAAAGTCTCCACCAGGGTAGTTGTAACAATATCGGAAATATTTATGCCTGATATGGAAGGTCCGATCATACTATCGGCTACTACAGCTAACACAGCAATCGGTTGTACCTCACTTACAGTTTGAAAGCGCGCTACCGTACAACTTTGTCTATCATATCTTTTCTTACCAGGCTGTAGCTTAGAGCCTATAAGTATTCGTACTTTTGGTCGGTACGGTATTAAATTAGCAACTGGCGCAAGAAATTTGGGGGGAGGCCACCACCAATTACGAGGTGGAATTTCCTCTTCGACAGGATTTTCTGGTTGTTTTTGTAGCTCGATATAGCTCCAAATGTTTGCTGGGCCTACTGATAGAGGTATTGTTTGGGGACTTGGGTTGAAGGATTTGATTTCTTCTTTAGGTGGACTTGGAGGAGGGATTTTCGGGGGAATGGGTTGACAATTGGGTAAACTACGCTGACGTTCATTCCTCCGCTTAATAAGTTGCACATAAGGATTATCTACTAAAGGAATTCGTCTAAATGAAAAAATATAGGCTTCTGTGTCTAAAATAATATAATAGGAATGATGAAAGTTATGGTGTCGTTGCCCGCCTCCGACACCACCAGGATTGATTATTAAGCGTCTTTCGCCTAACTTGATAGGATCATTAAATTTTATTGAATTTCTTTCACCTATGGGAACAAGAACTTCAGGCAATGTTTCCTGATTTAAGCTTTCTTGATAAGAGACAGGTTCATGGGTATGTCCTACCAGACAGTACAAGGTAGCAAAATGGTTAAAATTGGGTTGAGCAGTGATAGGACTAAAAATATACTCCCAAACTGGGTGACGTGGGCTGCCATGAACTAAAGTAAACAGGTCATCTATTATCAAGGTGGTGGGCAAATTTTCCAGATACTCCCGTGATTTAACAGTAAGCTTTGTCCTGGTTTCTAAGTAATCATCACGAATTTCCGGGCTGAAATCAGCCATTATACTATCCTCGGCTTTACCCAAGACGACCCATTCTGCATTTCCCGCAATGCCAGATGATCCAACGTCATCAATAATTCTACGCACTCATTTGGATATGCTCCGACGCTCACAATGTCACCCAAACACCAAACTTTATCATACTGACCTTTGGCGTCGGCCAAAACAGCTTCAAAAGCAGGCAAATTAGCGTGAACATCGGAAATTATCAGGCAGCGCATGCTTTTTTAGCAAACCTTGGTTTGCACTCCTATAACCAACTCAGTAAATCGTTACGCGCCACGCACCACGTTTCATTCCGGCGCAAGCTGGGAGAAATAATCTCGCACCAAATCCCGCATGTCGGGCGGAATCTGCTCCCGCTCGACGGCCTCGGCGGCGGCGTCGGCATAATTTTGGTAGACCTGCTGGTACGGCACCAGCGAGGGATTATTGACCCCGCTTAAGGGCGATTCCTCCTGGCGGTTGATGACCTGACCTTCGCCGGTTTCCTGGCCGGGCACAAACTCCGGCTGACCGGCGCTCTGAGGATCAATCGGGGCGTAAATTTTCTCGGCCTCGGTCACGCTGGCGGGTTTGTTCGGTTGGGTGGGACTGCCCGCCGCGCCGGTGCGATTGGCGGGGGGGAGTTGGTTGGCGTTGGTTCCGCCGCCGCTGCCCACTTGTTGACCCTGCCCCTGCCCTTGACCTGGCGCTTGCGTCTGCCCTTGACCCTGGGCCACAGCGCCTTGTTGGGCCATCCCCTGGCGGCTTTGGGCTAATTGCGCCTGCGCCTGAGCCAACGCCTGCTGCAACTTGGCGGCCTGGTCGGAGCGAGCCAGAGCCTCGCCGGCTTCACCGGCGGCTTTGACGGCCTCGGCCACGTCACCCTCACGGGCGGCGGCGGCCAAATCGGAGAGAGCCTGGGCCAGCTCCGCGTCGGTAGGGGCGGCTTCACCGGCCAGTTTCTCCAACGCCTGGGCTAACTCCTGCTGACCGGCGCTGTTGAGTGCGCCCAGCGCCGCCGCCAGTTCGGTCAGCGCCGCGGCGGCCTCCGCAGCAGTGGAGTTTTGGTTGGTTTTTTGAGCCAGATTGGCCAGTTGGGTCGCAATTTGCTCGGCGGCGGTTTGTCGAGCGGCGGCCTGGGGGTCTTGCAGTTGGCGCAGTTGCGCTTCGGCCTGGGCCAGATCGGCCAGGGCTTGTTCCAAATCGCCGGGATTGGCGGCCAACTGTTTCATCAATTCTGCCAGAGCTTGCAAAGCCTGGGCGCGCTCCTCGGCGGTTGGATCGGTCGCTTTTTCAAAGTCGCGGCGGGCCTCTTGAATCGCCTCGGCCTGCTTTTGAGCGGCCTCTCGAACGGCGGCGCGCTGGGCCAGAAGGTCATCCATGGGATTGGGTATAAAGGCCAGGCCAAGCGCCAGGGCCAACAACCCCCCGGCCAACCCCAACGGACGCCGGGGAAGTCGCCAGGGCAGGGCCTGGGGCGTAATTTGTTGTGCGGTGGAGAGGGCATCATGAAGTTGGAAGGTTGGAAGGATGGAAGGATGGAGGGTTGGAAGATTGCCCATAGGGGGCCTTCCCGCAAGGGGGGCTTCGCACTGGCTCGAAGGTTGGAAGGTTGCGCTTTGCGTGCCTCCGGCAAGGTTGGAGGGTGGAAGGGTGTTTTCCATGCTTCCAGTCTTCCATGCTTCCATACTTCCACGCTTCCACGCTTCCACGCTTCCATGTTTCCATGCTTCCAATTCCAGCGCCGTAGCCAGCCGATCCTTCAACCCCAGTTCGGTGTCCAACTGCCGGGCGACATGGAAGAGTGGCAATGGACGCAGCAAACTATACAGCCCCACGCTGAGAAGCCAGAGAAGCAAGGGGGCGGCTGCCCATAGATGCCGGTCGAGGAGGGGCCACAGGCGGGCGACCACTTCGACGAGGGCGGTCAGGGCAGCGGCCAGCCACAAGGTGCGCGTAGCCAAACGGACGCCCGCCCGCAGGCGCAAGCGGCGGCCGAGCCGTCGCAGGTGGGAGTGTAGTTCAATCATTGCCTGGGGCATAACGTCTCCGCCTCTCAATCAATGATAAATTGTACCGGCGTTGGGGTAGGAGGTAAAGGCACAGGTGACACAAAAGCCCACATATCTTGATAAAAAATGCCCGTCCCCAACAGAAGGTAGAGCAGGGCGATGAAGATCACCACCAGGATTGAGCGGCGGCTCAAGGCCCAAGGCCGAACCGGCTGGATGAAGCGAGTCGCCAGGAGGTAGAGGCCGGTGGTCAAAAGGGCGTCAAAGGCCAGGGTGTAGTGCCACAGGGGGCGCATGCCCTCAAGCTGGCTAAAATCTCCGGTGACCATTACCCCGCCCCAGCCGGCCATAATCCCAAACAGGCTTGACACGCCGGCCTGGTAGCCGCCGCCGGAAATCACCGAGGCCAGGGCGCTAAAGGGATTGGGAATCAACAGAAAGCGCGGCGGGAACTTTTGGGTCAGCACACCCCAAAAGATGTAGATCACATAGGTGCCGGCGACGAAGGTGAGAATGGTCAGGTAGCTAAAGACGATGGCCTGAATGGTGCGTTTGCGCCAGGCGGAAAAGAACAGGCCAATCATGCCAAAGGTGACGGCGGTGGCCCAAATCACCAGGGCCGAGAGCAGTAAGTCTAGCGGCGCTACCCCGCCAAAAATAAAGACCAGGCTCACCACCGGCACGGCGGCAAAGAGCAGCAAAAAGATATACACCGCCGCCGAGACCAGTTTGCCAAAGAGGATGGTGTGGCCGGCCAGGGGCGTGGCTTGCAGCATTTCCAGGGTCAAGCGCTCGTGCTCGCTGCTGATGGCGGTGGCGGTCAGGGCCGGGGTCAAAAACGCCACAAAGAACAGGCTCAGGTTGGTGATGGCGGCAAACAAGGCCTGGCCGATGAACGGGCTGATCGGCATCCCGGCCGAGTAGGGCGAAGCCACCAGGATAACCTGGTAAATGCCGTAGCTAAAAAGGGTCAAAAAGATGAGGTAAAGGGTGAGCATGGCAAAGGCTCGCCAGCCTCGCATGCGAGAGCGAAACTCTTTGACGATGATAGGGTTGAGGTTAAGTTTTAATGATTTTACACCCATCTCTCACTTTAGTTATGGTAGGTGTTGCGTGGTGCGTTAAACGTTGAACGTTCAACGTTCAACCTGACCTTAAATACTTGACACCTGACACGTGACACTTTTTACCTCACTTCCCCCGTCGTAATCTGCAAAAAAACATCCTCCAGGTCGCTGGACTCTTCGCTGAAGTGAATGACCGGGATGTGGTGGGCCACCAAATGGGCCAGCAGCCCGGCCAGGGCTTCATCTGGGCCGCTAAAGCTGACCCGCCAGCCCGCCGACTCATCCGGCTGAAACTCGGTGACGCCCGGGCAGCTCTTGAGGGCCGTCTCAACCGCCTCAACCGGGGCCAGGGTACGCAGCCGGAGTTGGCGCTGGTGAGGGGAACTATTGATTTGCTGGGGTGGGCCGCTGTACAACAGCCGGCCATGCTCAATGATGCCGACCTGGTGGCACATCTCGGCCAGTTCCGCCAAAATGTGAGAGCTGATGATGATGGTTTTGCCCATCCCCGACAGCTCTTTGAGCAGCTCCCGCATCTCGATGCGGGCGCGCGGGTCTAACCCGGAGGCCGGTTCATCCAGTAGTAGAATTTGGGGATCATGCACCAGGGCGTGGGCCAGGCACAGCCGCTGGCGCATGCCCCGCGACAGGCTCTCTACCCAGGCGTCGCGCCGCTCCGCCAGGTCAACCAATTCCAGCAGCTCGTTGACCACCCGGCGGCGCTGGGCGGAGTCCAACTGATAACAGCGGGCAAAAAAATCCAGGTACTCCCACACCTTCATATCCTCGTACACCCCAAAAAAATCGGGCATGTAACCCACCAGCCGGCGGGCGGCGGCGACATCGTGGCTGATCTCCTGCCCGCCCAGCCGAATCTGGCCGCTGCTTGGCTCCAGGAGGCCGGCCAACATGCGCAAAGTGGTAGTTTTGCCCGCCCCGTTGGGGCCGATAAAACCGTACAGCGTCCCCGGCGCGATGCTCAAATTTAGCTCGTTCAGCGCGGTAAAGCGGCCATACCGCTTGGTCAGATGACGGGTTTCGATGGCCGGGGGGCTGGTCATAAGCGTTTGCCCTCGGCGGCCAGGTCAAAAAAGAGACAACCGCCGCCGCCGTTGCTGCCATCGTGAGAAAGGCGAATTTTTAGGGTGGCTTCAGCGGCGTCGTAATAGCGGCTGATGTCGGAGATGGGATTGGCGCCCTGTTTGGCCTCTTTTAGCAAAACCCAGGTTTGACTCTGCCGGTCAAACAGTTCCAGGGTAGGCAACTGAAGCCAGCCCCCATCCGGGCGGAGGTATAAATCCAGGCGCTCCGGCTGCAGATGGCGAAAGTCGGGCGGGAGGGTAAGTTTGATCTCGGCGCTGCCCCGGTACACAGAATAGCCGGCCATGCCGGGGTAGTAGTTGCAAGGGCTGGCGTCGCCGGTGGTGGAGAGGGTTTCAACCTGGCCGAAGCCGGGCGGAATGGCTATATCGGTGGGATCAAAGGTCAACGGGACCGGCGTATAGGCAAAAGTGGTCTGCTGGGTATTAATGTCGCGCCCGGCGATGCTGACCGGCAGCAAGCCGCTGCCCTGCCGCCAGGCCAACAGCACCGGCTTATCGGCCAAATCAGGCCGGTTGCCGTTAAAGATGGTGCTGTCAATAACGCTCTGTTTAAAGAGCAGCTCGCGGCTGGCCCCGTTGGGTTGATTTAACTGGTCTTGATACAAAACATAGCTGCCATAGCCGGCTGTTGTGCCCAGGGCTTGAAAATCCAGGTTTAGTGAGGCGCTCTGGCCCGGCCCAAGATCACCCAGTTTTTGAAAATAACCTTCAAAGGTGAGGATAACATCTTGCCAGGTAGCCTGGCCGGGGTTGCTAACCTGCCCATGCAGCCCCTGCAAGGTTGGGGTCAGCTCAATGACCAGCCCCGGTTCGTCGCCGGGGTCAGTTTCGGCCACAAAAGATTGCATAGACCACTGGTTAACGGCCAGACCACGCACGCGGGCCGGTTCGCCCTGCAACAGGCTTAAGCGGCCTTCCATGCTGGCTCCGCCGTTCCAGGGGTCAAAATTTTGCCACAAGGGGCTAATGAGCGATTTGGCCCCCACCTCAATATCATAAGCCTGGCGGTTGGGCGAGAAAACGCCCACATAAGTGCGGGCGCGGCTGGCCCGGCCATCAGCGCCCATTTGCATGATTGAAATCTGGTTGACGATGATATCGCTGCCCCGCAAGCTAAAACCAATGCCGTAAGCCAGCCCGGAAAATGCCAGGGTCAAAAAGGGGATAGTGACCCAGGCCCAGGCCAGCCGGTCGCGCCAGCGCAGAATAAAGTAGTTGGCCGGGCCAACCAGGATAATGTAGCCCGCTAACAGCAGCCCCACAAAACGGAGCGAGGGTAAATCTAAAGCCGGCAGGTTGTTGAGGGCGTTAGAAATCTGGTTGTCGCTGGCCTGCTGCGGGGCAATATCGGTGGGCAAATTGGGCGGCCAGGCCGCGCCAGGCGAGAGCAGCTTTTCGGCAAAGATCGAAGCCCCGGCCCAGGCGTCAAAGGGTGATTGGCTTAAATCAAGGGCGGCCCAGTCAATGTAGCCGGCCCCAAAGGGCAGTTCGACCAGGAGCGGCAAGGCTTCGGGCGAATCGGTTTGGCCCCGGTTGTTGAGCAGAATTTTGGCGTTAGGGCCGGGTTGGGCGACGGCAGCCAGAAATGGCCCCGGCACCCGGATAGGCCGGCCGGCATAAGCTTCCAAACCCGGCAGGCCGGCCAGGTCTTGCAGGCCGGCTAGCTGAACCGGCTGCAGCTCCGGGGGCAGCCCGGCCAGGGTTCGAGCAGCGCCCGCGCCGCCGCCCAGGATCAGACGGCCCCCTCCGGCCACCCACCGGCTCAAGGCGGTGCGCTGGGTGGGGGTCAGTTGAGAGGCGTCCACGTCGTTGAGGATCAGGGCATTCAAAAACCGCAGCCCTTCATAGCGATCCGGCACATCCTCCAGGGCTAAACTAACAAAATCGGCTGCTTCCCGGCGACCTGCCAGCTTGGGCGGCGTTACGGCAGCCAGCCCGTCGGTATTGGCCATGATCCCACCGATAACATAGCGGTCGTTGGGGATGAGCGAGAGCTTGACCTCGGCGGCGGCCAGGGGAGCGGCCTCTGAGCCATCCTCCGGCACAAATTTAACGGTGGCAGTGCGCGAGAAGTTGTTGGGCAGGATGTATAGGGTAAACCGTTTGCGTGCGCCGCCGGCTAACTGGGCCGGCAGGGCAAAGTCAAGCTGGCCGGTTTGATTGACCACACTGACCTGGATTTCACCGTTCACCTCCGGGCCGGAATTTTCTACGGTGATAAAGACGGGCAGCCATTCCCCATTTTTAAAGCGGCCTCCAAAACCTGCCTGGGCGGCCAGGTAAAGGGGTGAGGCGGCGTGGAGGGTGGTGGAGGAGAACAGGAG
>CAZDMM010000044.1:0-8943 GCA_964505845.1 uncultured Caldilineaceae bacterium | reverse complement strand
CAACAGGCAAAGTAAGCCAAAGGCTATCCGTGCGAATTGGCGTTTGCTGTTCAAAAGGACAAGATTTAACATTTTTAGAGAAGGTAAATTATAGGACAGGTTGATGACGTTTCAACCCAGAGATTTGTTCCACCAGGGTAAATTATAGCACAAATTGGGCCGGAGTGTGTCTGTCATTTAGCCAGCGTTTGGCCTACACCTGGGACAAAGTTTTTGGGGAATTCCATTACGCCGCCTACCACCGTACCAGCCAGTTCAAAACCGGCGGCTGTGATGCGAAAGAGCGTTAAATCCGCCCGCATCCCAAGTTGCAGGCAGCCTCGTTGAGGGAACAGGTTCAGCAAGCGGGCCGGATTGGTTGAAGCCATCTCAACCGCCTCGGCCAGGCCGGCCCCGGCAAACTGCATGACGTTTTTAACGCCATCGGCCAATTTCAAGGCAAGGCGTACCGGCCAGATGCACCGATTGATCCGGCCACAGGTCAACCTCCAGGCCCATAAAGCGGTAGCGGCCCGGCGGCAGTCCTGCCACCCACACCGCATCGCTGACCAGGATCAAGCGCTGTGGCCCTTTGGTGCGATAGATAGTTTTGACCACCGCCGGCGGCAAATGATGCCCATCCACAATAATGCTGGCCAGCAGCGCATCGTTAGCCAGTTGTTCCCAGATATAGTTAGGGTGGCGTGGCAATTGGGCATGCGCCCCATTCCCCAGGTGGGTGGATAGGCCGGCCCCTGCCGCCACCGCCGCGTGAAGCTGCTCCCGGTTAGCGGCATGGTGGCCCAAAGCCACCCGAACGCCGGACGCCCTGGCCTGGGCGATAAATTCCAATGCGCCCGGCAGTTCCGGGGCCAGAGTGATCAAACCGATGCGGCCCCCGGCGGCGGCTTGCAGGCGGGTGAACTCCTCCCAATCGGGCAGGCGGACATGCTCCCTGGGGTGCGCGCCGCGCGGCCCATCCTCCGGGGCAAGATAAGGGCCTTCCAGGTGAACAGCCAAGATGCGCTCTCGTGCTGCTGCAGACTGTTCACAGGCTTGTGCAATCGCCCGCAGCCCGGCGGCCATAACCGGAAAAGCATTGGTGGTGACGGTGGGGCAAAAACCGGTCACGCCGGCCTCGGCCAGCTTATGGGCTACAGCCGCCACCTCGGCCGGGGTAATCTCAGCCGAACAAAAATCATAGCCGGCATAGCCGTTCACCTGCAGGTCAAGCAAGCCCGGCGCTACCCAATATCCCTCGCCGCCGCTCACCTGCCGGCCAGCATGGGGCGGCTCGATGGCTTGAAGGATGCCTTCGGCCAGGCAGAAATCATACAATTCACCGTTCAGGTAATGGCGACCACGGATGGTTAGCCCTGGGTTTGATTTCCTGGATGAGAGCACCATAATAGACTCCAGCGGAAATAAGGAAAAGCCAGGTGACAGGCACTTTTGAACACTAAATATAGGTATGCTTTGTTCAAATAAGCTCCATTGGTAGTCCGATAAGTGCCTGTCACCTTAATCCCGATAATGTTTAATAGTAACATTATTGTACCACGTAGAGGGAAACCCAAAAATCTCAATAGCGGTCAGGAAGAGTGTCGTATTGGCAGCGGAGGCACGGGGATGCCTCGGCTACGGTACGCCAGGCGTCATTGCTGGGTGGTGCGCCCCCTGGCTCGTAATTGGCTCGTAATTGACTCGTAATTGACTCGTAATTGATGCACCTTAAGCAAAGTTCACCCGTGAGCCAATCTACAGCTTATGTTAATTTAACGTTGAAGTACTTACCGGCGGCGCGTTTCAACCGCCCCAAAAGGCCAGGCCGCTGTGCGAGAGGATGGTCAGCCCAAAACCGGCAATAACCAGCCCGGATAGCTTGTTAACCCAGCCTAACCAGGTGGGGGTAAACCGGCGGCGTAACAAACTCACCCCGCCGCTCAGCAGCAGCCACCACAAAGCCGACCCCAGAAAAACCCCCAGTACCAACAGCCCGGCCGTCGCATAAGTGCGGCCGGTGTTAGCCAGACCTAACCCGGCAAAAATGGCCGCAAAAGAGAGGATGGTGGCCGGGTTGGTTAAGGTGAGGAAAAAGGTGGAGCCATAGGCCCCCAGCCCGCCTCCGCCTTTTACGGCCGCCGCCGCCTGAGCGGGCGGCGTGAGAAAAGTTTTGATTCCCAGGTAGCTGAGGAAAACTCCCCCCACCAGGCTGAACCAGAGCTGCTGGTCTAACAAGAAGGCGGCGATGAAGGTAAGCCCAAAACCGGCGATGCTGCCGTACAGGGCGTCGGCGGTGGCAGCCCCCAGCCCGGATAAAAACCCAACCACCCGCCCCCCGGTCAGGGTGCGGCGAATACACAGCACCCCGATTGGCCCGACCGGTGCGGCAATTGAAAAACCAATAATTAACCCCTGCAAAAAAATTGTCATACCCGCGCCTCATTATATAATTATTGGCAATAGTTTAGCCAACTTTTGTGGTAGAGTAAATATCTAAAGTAAGATATTTGCTCAAATTGTAACCCGATTCTAAGGTAAAAATTACCGATGACATTAGAAAATAAAAAGCTGCTTGATGAGGTGGGCTGGCAGATTTTGCGGGCGCTGCAACAGGAAGCCAGGCTCTCGTTTGCCGAGTTAGGCCGGCGAGTAGGGTTGTCGCTGCCGGCGGTAGCGGAACGGGTGCGGCGGCTGGAGGCAGCCGGTATTATCACCGGTTATCACGCCCAGGTGAGTCTGCCGCAGGTGGGCCGGCCGATTACTGCTTTTATCCGGCTGGTGATACCCCGTGAGCGATACACCTTATTTTTGGCCGCCATGCGGGAACTGCCGGAGGTGCTGGAGTGCCATCATCTGTCGGGGGTGGATTCGTTCATTCTCAAGGCTGCGCTGCCTTCTATTCCGCACCTGGAGGCGTTCATTGACCGCCTGAGCGAGTACGGCCAGACGAACACGGCCATCGTGCTCTCTTCGCCGGTCACGCGGCAGGTCATCGAGCCGGGGCAGGAGGGTTACATCTTCAGTGGGGAGGGACGGCGGCAACTGTAAAGGGCGCGTCCGATTGGTCTATGCCGGTATGGAAACCGTCATTGGCAATCACTTTGATCAGGGCGGACTGGCTGGCCTCGAGCTGCTCTCCGGCAAGGGTATAATGAGACTCAGTCAGGTGGACGGCCAGCGGCAGCCAGCTCTGGCCGTTGTCCGGGCTGTACAACACATCATAATGCAAAAGGTCGCCGTCGGGGTCGCCGGCCTGCCAGGTGATGGTTTGCTGGCCGGCTAAGGTTTCGCCGCCGTTGGGGGTTTCAACGGTAACGGTGGGAGGATTTTGGCTGGCAATAACGGCGGCGGCCGGGGCTGAGGAAGGCGCCCAAAGCGAGGCCGCCTGGGGGGTGATAAAGGTAACTTTGGCCACGGCGGCCGGGTCAACCTCCGGCAGGATAAAGAAGAAGGGGCTGGATTCGACGCCGGTTTGCTCGCTTTCCAGGTCAGAAAAACCTGCCCCAAAGCAGCGCCGGGTCAGGATGGAGCCGTCATGCCTCTGTACTTCCAGGCAGAAGTCGTCGCCGGGCGGGGGGGTAAAACCGGGCATATTGGTAAAGGCGCTGCCATCCAGTTGGATAATTTCCGGCCGGGCCACCGTGCCATCCCGGTAAACCACGCCGCTCACCAGCAGAGCGCCGCTGTGGCCGGTCTGCACCTGGGGTTTTAAATTTGCCAGGGGCAGAGCCGTTGGGTTGGGCTGCAAAAAGGGGCTGCTAAATATTTTGGCATAGGTGTAAGGTGAAATCCAGGGCTGGGCGCAGTAAGCCATCAGGTCATAAGCGGAGGGTGGGTAAATAACCGGCGGCTGGCTGTACAGGTCAACCCCCACTTCCTGGATGTGCGCTGTTTGAGGGTAGGGCCAGGCGGGGTCAACCGAAATGTCGGCTCCTTCGGCTTTGAAGCAGGCGGCGTCTTCGCGCTGGGTGGGCGACCAGGCATGCCAGGCCCCCAGGTTGTGGGCCAGCTCATGGGCCAAAATGCGCGGCCCGCCGATGTCCAGCTCCGGGCGAAAGCCGCCAAAAGCCACCCGGCTGGAATGTGCCCCGGCGCAGTTGGGGCACCAAAAAGGGTCTGACGCGCCGCCGTTATAAGCCGGCTGCGGCAGCCAGCCAAAAAGCTGGTCGGGCCAGTTTTCCGGCGGCTGGCTTTGCACATAAAGCCAATAGGTGTAGAGGAGTTTGCGCAGTACTTCGGCTTTGTTCAAATCCCCTTGCCAGGCCATATCGGGGACCGGCAGCCGGTAGTACTGCACCCCCGGCAGCGGATACAGGCGGAGCAGCCAGTAAGCCATGTCGTCCGGCTCCGGCGCTTTGAGGCCCTGGTAGGTAATGGGCAGGTAGGCCACTCGCAGCGGTTTGCGGGTGACAAATTCCCTGGTCAGACTGATGGAAGCGGGCGGTTTAAGCGTCTCCCCTTGAACCTGGGCTTCCACAGTCAAAGTGACCTGGCCGGCCAGCCAGTCTGGGGGTGGAAAAAAGCCAAAATTGACCGAGTTTTCCAGGGCCAGGCGCAATTCCGGCAGCGACAAGGGCTGGAGGCGCTGCAAGGCGGCGGCGGGCAAAACCTGGCTGAGCCGGCTGCGTTCCTGGCCGTCTTTGAACAGGCGCAGGGTCACAACCACGTCGGCGGCAGGACAGGTTTCGGCGCAGGCGGGGTAGACGCGCACCAGGGTGTGGCGTCCGGCCACCAGCGGGACGGAGTTGTTACAAAAAATATAGTTGGGTTGGTTGGGATTGGGATTGCATTGGGGCAGTTCCGGTTCATGCAAAACCTGGATGCCCTGGGTGATTTCCAGGCTGCGCAGTCTGAGCGCCGGCAGCAGCGGGAGCGGGGTTGGGGTGGGCGGAGGAGCCGGCGTGGCCACAGCGGTAGGGGCAGGCAAGATGAGCGCCAGCGGCGTCGGGGTGATGGCCGGAGGCGGCGCGGGTTGAACCATTGCCTGGGTGGGCAGCAGGATGGCCGGCTGCGGCCGGACCGGATTGGACGGCCAGGCCACCAACAGCGCCAATAACAGGGCCAGCAGCGGCAGCAGCAGCAGCCCCACCAGCAGCAGGGGAGCCAGGCTGGATTGTTTCTGCCGGGTGGGCAGACGGTGCGGCGGGGGCCGTAACGGTGAGCGATGGTCCATCATCTGCAAGCAGTTGCCGGTGGCTCAAGCCCTGCCCGGCGACCTGGTTCAAACCTTTTTAAAGTGCCACAAAGTTTCAGCTTTACTATAGCACTGCTTTTTCCAAGACTCAATGGGATTTTAGGCCAGGGGCGCTGAGTTTTGTTGCCTGTCAGAATTTTTGCATTACAATCGAAGATGATTCCCGGCAACGGTTTTTAAGTAGGGATTAATGTTAAAATTAAGCTTACGCTGTTTTTATGCTTTGAAAGTTTTGGGGTTTTTACTACTACTGCTCCTGGCGAGCAGCCCGGCAGCCGCGCAGGGGCAGCCCTTGAAGCTGAAGAGTTTGCTGGTGGAGCTTTGGCCGGAGTTTGACCGGGCCGAGACGCTGGTGATCGTCCGGGTGGAACTTGACCCGACCGTATCGCTGCCGGCGCCGGTCACTTTCCGGCTGCCGGAGTATCTTGACCGGGTGTTTGTGGTGGCCGTTGAGCAAAACGGCGGTTTGGTCGAGGTTCCGGCTGCTCAGTATGAGTTAAAAAAAGAAGCCTCGCAGCGCTTGTTAAGCTTTACCACCACCGCGCCTCGATTTCAATTTGAGTATTATGACCCCCGGCTTTTGACCAAACAGGGAGTGCAGCGGCAGCTCAAATTTAATCTGCCGGCCCCTTACGCGGCAGACAAGGTGACGTTGGAAGTACAAGAGCCGGTGCAGACCGAGAACCTTAGCATGCAGCCTGCCCCTACCTCAAGCTTTACCGGCAATGACGGCTTGAAGTACCACGTGTATGAAGCGGGGGCGGTGGCCGCCGGTGGAGCGTTAACATTGACCGCCAGCTACCAGCGCCAAACCGACGCCTTGAGTGCAGCCAGCGTGAGCAGCGCCACCGCCGAACACGCCGCCGACCTGCCCCCGGCGGCTGCTCCGGCCGGGTCAAGCAGCCAGAATGTAAATATTGGATATAGTTTGATAGGTATTGGGGTGGCGCTGCTGCTGGGGGTGTTGGGCTGGTGGTGGTGGTCCAGGCGGCCGGCTCGGCCACAGCCTGGGCTGGCCAGGCCCCAACGGCGAAGAACCAAAGCTGCCCCCGCCGTTTCTACTGGCCGGAGCGGCTTCTGCTATCGCTGCGGGGCGGCCCTGCGTGAAGATGCCAATTTTTGCCACGCTTGTGGGGCAGAACGGCGCCAGCTATAGATAGCCGGCCTGGGTTAGCCTCAATTACGACTCTTTGATAATCTCGATCTCAATATCTATTTTGATTTCATTGCCCACCAAAATACCGCCGGTCTCCAGGGCCACGTTCCAGCCCAGGCCCCATTCGGTGCGATCAATTTTGGTTTGGGCGCTGGCCCCGGCGCTGATAGTACCCCAGGGAGATTTGGACTGCCCGTTGTATTCCACATCTAAAAATACCTCTTTGGTCACGTCACGGATGGTCAGATCACCGGTGATGCGGCCATGGGTGTCATCTACCTTTTCTACCCGCTTGCTTTTGAAGGTGATATAAGGGTATTGTTCCACGTTAAAGAAATCGGGGGATCTGAGGTGGTTGTCCCGGTTGGCGTCGCGGGTGTTGACGCTGGCGGCCTCAATCTGCACATCAATAGTGGACCGCGTAGGGTCATTTTCATCAAATTCCACTGTGCCGCTGAAATCCTCAAAACGACCACGCACATTTGCGATCATCATGTGCCGCACCGTAAATTGGATTTGTGAGTGGGAGGGGTCAATCTTCCAGGCCATTTTATATTCTCCTTTTAATAAAGTTGATAGACTTTTTTGATGACATTTTGAGTTAGTATAATTTTATGTAAAAAAGTTTGATGTTGAAATGTCTGGCAAAAAAGAGAGGGCGAGATATTACCCTCCCTGGCAAGCCTGATTTTTGCCCAACTTGCGCGAAATTTGCCCCAGGGTTTCTTGTTCGGCCGGGGTCAAACAGCTTAATTCTTCTACAATGGCGGTGATGTGATTGGGCAGCAGGCGGCTAATAAGGTCGCGGCCGGCTTCGGTGAGGGAGACGGTGACCATACGCCGGTCGTGGGCGTCGCGCTCCCGGCTGACCAACCCTTGCTTTTCCAGGTTGTCAATAACCAGGGTGATGTTGCCGCCGCTCTTGAGCAGCTTGGTGCTGAGTTCACCCGGACACATAGGGCCAAGATGATATAGACTCTCCAAGGTTCCAAACTGGCTGATGGTCAAACCGCCCATGGTGCCGCGATGTTGCAGCCGCGCCATGAGCGATTCAACTGCGCGAGTCAATTTGATAAAGGTGTTCAGGGCTAATTGTTCTTGAGGTGTACCTTGATAGTGGGTTGGCATAGCTAGTTTGATATTGAATAGTTTGATATTAAAATTAAATCATGGCCAATAAATTTTGTCAAATTTGGCTACGGCTTGACAAACGTTCCTCTTTGCAAATCAATCAGGGCCTGCCGGATTTCTTCGACCGTATTCATCACAAACGGCCCATAAGGCACAATCGGCTCACCAAAAGGCGCCCCGGCAAAAAATAGAAAGCGCAGACCCGTTTCGCTGTGAACCACAATCCGGTCGCCCTCACCAAACACAACCAGGCAACTGGCTTCGAGCAGAGTGGCTTCGGCTCCAAAGCGGCCCGCCCCTTCAAAGAGGTAAGCCAGCGCAGTATGCCCGCTGGCGACGGGCTGCTCAAACCAGGCTCCAGGCTGCAAGCTCACATCCAGATAGACCGGTTTAGCCGCAATCTCAGTCACCGGGCCGGGCGTTCCCCACACCTGGCCGGCCACCACCCGCACGGTGGCTCCATCTTTGGCGACGGCCGGAATGGTGGCTGCGGATACTTCCTGGTAACGTGGGCTGGTCATCTTTTGAGCGGCCGGCAAGTTGACCCACAATTGGAAGCCGTTGACCTGGTCGTTTAAGCCCCGGCGAGGCATCTCCTCGTGCATAATACCGCGCCCGCTGGTCATCCATTGAACATCGCCCGGGCCAATTAGCCCGGCGTTGCCCAGGCTGTCGCGGTGGTGAACGGAGCCTGCCAGCATATAAGTAACCGTCTCGATCCCCCGGTGCGGGTGCATGGGGAAGCCGCTAATAGGGCCTTCGAGCGGGTCATTGAAGCTGAAATGATCCAGCAGCAGAAATGGGTCAAATCTGTTGGATGGATGGGGCGCAATCAAACGGCGCAGCCTGACCCCTGCGCCTTCAACCACGTTTTGGGGTTCGATGATGTTGGCAACGGGCCGGCTGGTTGTTGTGATAGATTTTTGTGTCAGCATGATAACTCTCCTAAGCTAGAGATTGGTTATTAGTAATTGGTAATTGCGTTCGCTCTGCGCGCCTTCCCATAGCGGGCCTTTGGCTCTGGCAAATTACCAATCTGCAATTACCGTTTTTTGTTATTCCGGTTTGCGCCAGGGCGACACGGTAACAGGCCGCAGCCGGCGCTCAATATCGGCGCGGTGAACCTCCAGCCAGGGCGGCAGGCGCAGCGAGTGGCCGAGGGCGGCCACATCCTCATCCACCGGAAAGCCGGGGCCGGCGGTGGCTAATTCCACAATATGCCCGTCGGGGTCACTGGTGTAAATGCTTTTAAAGTAAATGCGGTCCATCACCGGCGAGACCCGCAGCCCGGCCTTGATCAATTTTTCACGCCACTGCAATTGGGTTTCTTCGTCGAGCACGGAGAGGGCAAAGTGATGGGTCTGGCCGGCGCCCATCCGGGCGCGCCGCTCTTTGGCCGGGTCGCGCTCAAAATAGGTGAGGAGCGTGCCTGGCCGGCCATCGCCCACCCCCCAGTACCAGTGGGCCGAGTTGGGGTCAT